>JABSRS010000316.1 GCA_013214885.1 Gammaproteobacteria bacterium | reverse complement strand
TTCCTGAAATAAGGATCGCAGAATCGAGTTATTTTCCCTATTTACTCATGGAAACCATCGCTTCAAGTAGCGCGTGGGGGGCGGTGCGTGTGGTACCCCAGCAATACGAATCGGTTGATGTCCTTGTTGATGGCAAGATAATCGTATCCGACGGTGAAGCATTAATCATCAGTATTTCGGTGACCGATGCCCTCGGCAATCATTGGTTTACTAAACAATATAGTCACGTTGCTAGTCGATATTCATACCAAGGCCGGCGGCAGCGACTAGACAGCGAGCCATTTCAGACCATCTATAATCAAATAGCCAAAGATCTCAATGACTAACGTAAACGATTAACGCCGGTACAAGCCATTGAATTGCGCCAGGTTTCAGAAATGAAGTTTGCTCAATTTATCGCACCGAAATTCTATGATCAGTATTTGGTTACCGATCCGCAGGGCCGCTATCGGATAAACCGCCTACCAGCCGAAAATGATCCAATGATGGTGCGAATCCGGGGCATTCGTGAACGAGATGAATTATTTGTCGACACGCTACAGCAATATTATGACAGTTACGCTCGGCAAATGAAGACACCCTACCAGCAATGGCGCCGCGAAAGTTATCACGAGGTAACTGCGATGCATAAGTTACAACGCCAAGGCCGGACCGAAAAAATGGTGGGCGCGGTAGCGATTATCGCAGGGATCCTTGGTATATCTAGCTCTAGCAGCTCAGGAAGGCTCGCCAGTACGCTGGCTGTGACCGCTGGCTCTTATGTGGTTAAGAGTGGTTTTGACCGTGGCACCGAAGCCCAAATACATGTCGAAGCACTACAAGAGCTTGGTGACTCGCTACAGGCTAGCATCGAACCTCATATCATCGAGCTTGAGGGTCGCACCATCACCCTTACAGGCACGGTCAACAATCAGTACCAACAATGGCGGAAAGTGTTACAACAAATTTACCAGTTAGATCGTGGGGATAGCCACGCCAAAACGCTTAACCAGAAAACACCGGCAGTGGGTAATGACTAACGGCAACTCAATAAGGAAGCATTGATATGATTGAAGAAGATCAAGGGGGGAAACAGCCGCCTGTACAGAGTATATCTTTTGCGTTTGACCAACAATCAACACCAGTCAGCGCCATTGCCGCCAATTGGTTGAGTCGCTCTTATTTCATATTGATATTATTAGGTCTAATGTTGGGGACCCTATACTGGGTATTAATGATATTACCCGATTCGATAGAACCAAGTAACATCGAGCCAGCAACGTCAATTGTTGCGACTACACCTCCTAGGTTGCTCGAGCAATCACCATGGCATGATGCGCAATTAGCCAAGCACCGTCGCGCCGCACAAGACGTGCTGTCGCAGGTCCTCGAACAGCAAAGTTTACTCGAAGATAAACGTATCGAACGTTGGGCACCGCAACCATTTGCCTACGCGTTAAAGTTGGCTGAAGTTGGCGATGGTTTTTACCGTGCGCAACAGTTTAGTGTGGCGATGGAACATTACCACCGCGCACTGACCCAGCTTACCACGCTGGAAAACCGTGTCACAGAAGTGTTTGCTGGTTACCTGACTGCAGGGCAGAAGGCGTTAGCCGCACAGAACTCGCAACAGGCAAAACAGCAATTAACCATGGCGTTGTACCTTAAACCTAACGATAGTGATGCCAGTTTCGCGTTTGACCGAGCTATTGTATTAGATCAGGTCCTGAGTTTGATCAAGGCAGGCAACATCCTACGTGATGAGCAGCAACTTGAGGCTGCCAAAGATAAATTTAGTGAGGCCAATTCACTCGATCCAGATTCTGGCGTAGTCACCCAGCTACTGGCAACAATCGATGAGGCGATTGAGCAACGGGATTATTCAGCGGCGATGTCTAAGGGTTATACCGACATCAATCGTAATCGTCTGGTCCAAGCTATCGGGTCTTTTCGCCTGGCACAAAAAATTTCGCCCCAGGCGACGGCGCCGCAACAAGCGATAACCCAGAGCAAAAACTTGCAAATGAAGCACAACATAGCGCAGTTAATGGATCGGGCCAGCCAGTTCGAACAGCAAGAACAATGGCTTGGGGCGCAACAACAGTATCAAAAGATCCTTGGCCTCGACAGTTCGCTAATGGCGGCAAAACTAGGACAGATCAGCAGCGGGGCACGCGAGGCGCAGCAACAACAGCTCAATCGTATTATTGAGCAACCATTGCGTTTATCGAACGATAAAATCTATCAGCAAGCGCAGCTTACGTATGAAAATGCGCTAAAAACAAAGCAGCCTGGCAAGTATTTAGCCAGCCAAATCAGTCAGGTGAAGAAAATCCTTAGCCAAGTAAGGCTTCCTGTCGCACTGCGGATCGAATCGGATAGCCACACCGAGATCACGTTGTTTCGTGTCGGTAGCTTGGGTAATTTTAGCACCAGAGAGCTGCAGCTAAGACCTGGCCGTTACACCATCGTTGGGTCCAGAGATGGCTACCTCGATGTCAGGCAACAGATAACACTCAATCCCAATAGCCAACTAATGACGATTGTGGTGCGGTGTTCGCAAAAGGTAACTAACGGATGAGTAAATTAACGTCACCACAATCGAGTAATACCCAGATAGATCCACAGCCATTTTCGCCCGCTAACACCGCGCCGACTAAGGCTAAATTTGTCCATAAACCAATACTCTATGGATTGCTGATACTCTTGCTCAGTGGTGGCACCTTGTTGTGGTATATCTTTAGCGCAAAATCAGTAGTGATCCAAACCACTCCAGCCTACAGCGACCTTAACATCGCAGGGCGTTACCATTTTAACTTGGGTGATCATCTGCTGTTACTGCCTGGTTCTTATCAACTGAGTGCCTCCTTACCCGATCATTACCCACTGGACCAATCGTTTGTGGTCACGGAGGCGCAGAACCAATCTCTGAGCTTTAATTTCGTTAGATTACCTGGCTATATCCACTTGAATATCGATCCAAAGGTGGCTGTGACGGTGACTGTCGACCAGCAACCAATAGCGTATGACAACCAACAATCTGCGCCAATAGAGGCGGGGGCGCATCAGATTAGGGTTGCTGCGCCGCGTTACTTACCGTTCGACGCCACCGTCAATGTCGGGGGCAGAGGTCGCACTCAAACATTAGAGGTCAATTTTCTGCCGGCATGGGGGGATGTCAGCATCAACTCTGATCCGACCGGTGCCGAGATCTTTAATGCTGACAAACTACTGGGAGTGACCCCTCTGGAGAGCGAATTACTGGCTGGAATTCACCGCTTAACCTTTAAGAAAAGTGGTTACCAGCCGATAGAACGGGAGGTTAAGGTCGCTGCTGGAACGACGCAGACTTTAGAACTGGCCAAGATGTTCAAGCTCGAGGGACGGTTAGTGGTGACTACCGAACCTGCGGGGGTGAGTGTTACCTATGGTAATAAGTATCTGGGTACGACCCCGTTAGATCGTGCCGTAGTACCCAATAAAGCCATGCCATTATTGCTATTTAAAGATGGTTATCAACAACAATCTCATCGGTTAACTATCGCCTCAGGGAAAACGCTACGCCGAACATTTCGTCTAATCTCGCTCATGGCCCAAGTTAGCTTTAACGTCACACCCAACGATGCGCTGCTCTACGTCGATGGCCAATTGAAAGGCAGCGCCAATCAACAGCTAAGTTTGTTGAGCAAACAGCATAAAATTAGAATAGAGCGTCAGGGTTACCAGACTTATTACAGCAATGTCTTGCCTAACCCGAAGATGGTGCAGCGTGTTGCCGTACGCTTAAAGACGACAGAGCAAGCTAAGTGGGAAAATATCAAGCCGCAGATAACCACGCTTTCTGGGGTAAAACTAAAACTATTTAAACCCAATGATACCTTTGTGATGGGGGCATCACGTCGCGAGCAAGGGCGCCGGGCTAATGAAACTCGTCGCACTATCCATTTAAACCGTGCCTTCTACCTAGGCATCACCGAAGTAACGAATAAGCAATACCTTAAATTCCAACGGGCACACTCGTCTGGTCATGTTAAAGGTAATAGTCTTAATGGCTTTAAGCAGCCAGCGGTGAAAGTGAGTTGGCTCGATGCCGCTAAGTATTGCAATTGGTTATCGGCGCAAGAAAATTTAACCAAAGTTTATCATTTTGAGCAAGATCAGCTTAAGCGTTTTGATCCGGCGGCTACTGGTTACCGCTTACCCACCGAAGCCGAATGGGTTTGGGCAACACGCTATATTAGCGGGAAAATGCTTAAATATTCATGGGGCAGCTCGTTACCGCCAACCAAGGATGCTGGAAACTTTGCCGATATCGCTGGCGCGTCAATACTTGGCTTTATCCAAACCAGTTATAACGATAATTATATTACCACAGCCCCAGTCGCGTCTTTT
>JABSRS010000315.1:2169-4379 GCA_013214885.1 Gammaproteobacteria bacterium | reverse complement strand
GTGAACTGAATGCGCCACTAATTTTTCAAGTAAAAAGTCAGCTTGCTCAGAAACAAATATTGGCTGCTCTGGGATTTCAGATTCAGAAAAATCTTTTTCAACTTCGCGTAAATCTTTTTCTACCGCCACGATATGTGATTGTAAGAAACCCTCAAGATTTTGAGAAATTTCGTGATCAATCTTACCTAAGGTCGACTCTTGTGTTTCGGGCACAGTAAAAACCCGATACAGGCTTGCCATCGAAACTGATGCAGTACGTTGTTTAATCGTCATAGGTAAAACTTCCAACTTAAAAATTCAAAAAAACGATCGCATTGATTATCAGCATAAGCTTAATCGCAGCGAGCCGCACAATTTATCATTAACTAATGGTAGTTTCTAGTAGCAACTAGTAGAGGAAGATCACAGAAAAAAAGTAACCACCCCCTTAAAAAGAGAGTGGTAGTAGATTACAAGCTATTTTAACTTAGCAAGTGTTTGATAAAGCGCATGTAAACTAGCAACGCCCAACTTACGTGAACGCTCTGGAGACCAACCAAGATAATCATCAGGAGTATCAATAGTATCTTTAAATGGCATCTCTAGGGTCATCGCTAAACAATCAAATGTTTGTGCAATGTAATTAGTCCCTACGGTCATTAAGGCTTCACCGTGCTTATCTTTGTCATAACCCACTTTAGTTTGGAAATCAGGGCTGGCTGTCACTAATGCCTGCTGATAGAAATCTAGCAGCTCTTGGCGTTGATCATTCCAATCATTAATCCCTTCAGAGCCGGCAATAAAGTTATAAGGAAGGGCTTCATCACCATGAACATCTAAACAGAAAGACATCCCTGTTTGTTCCATTTTTTGACGTACTAAGAATACCTCAGGACTTTGTGCCATTGATGGTGTTTGCCATTCTCGGTTTAAGTTGGCACCAGCAGCGTTGGTTCGAAGATTACCACGGCGGCTACCATCTGGATTCATGTTGGGTACGATGTAAAAGACCGCATGGTTAAGCAATTCACGAGAAATAGGATCTTCAGGATCTAGTAATGCATTAAGCATTCCTTCCATCCACCACTGGGCCATTGTTTCACCTGGATGTTGGCGAGCGATTAACCAACAAACTTTCTTACCTTCGCCTTCGATACCGACTTTAAGTAAGTCCATATCTTGACCATCAAGGGTGTAACCAAGATGCTCATATTGAACCAACTCACTAAGTTGAGCGCTAGCAATGAGGTCGTGATGACGTTCCATTGAGTAAGGGGCGAAGTAAGCATAATAAACACTATCGCATTCGGGGGTGTGATTAATTGTTAACACTTCACCATCAAAGTCAGTATCGACTCGAAACCAAGTTTCGCGGTCATAAGATGCAACGGCTTGATAGCCTTCCCAACCCTTGACGTAAGACGTGGTACCAGCATTGACTAATTTAAGCTGACAATCCTGATTCTGTGCACCCGTTAATCTAAAATAAAACCATTGGCTAAAATCAGCGTTATTATCTTTGTTAATCTCAAGTTGAATATCGCTCGCATCATTTATGCTAATACAGCGAATATTACCACCGTCGAAATTATGACTTATTTTCATGTTTATCCTCAAGCTGCCACAGATTATAAAAAGGATATCATAACAAAAATGCCGATAATAATGTGAACATTAAATATCGGCATCATAAAATATAACTGAGAAGTACAAAAAATAAAACGAACGTTTAAATTTTAGTGGTGAGTAATTGCTGTTGCTCTAAAAACAGCTCATCGGCTTCGAGAATCGCTGAACCATCAGCCACTGAAATCGAGTTTATCCGCCCTTGTAATATCCAACCTTCTGATAACGAGATCTCAATAACTCGATCAGCACGCGATAAATTAGACAAGGCAACATTGGTTTTGCTGGCTAAAAAGTCAATAACTTGGGGGGATTTTATTCGAATGGTTACTTGATTTTTGGCGGTAACTTGGCCCAATTTATAGCGTATTTCGCCAGCACTTAAGGCAAATATATTATTTTCCATTGATACTGCATTAACTTGGCTAGTTAATATCAATGAACAAAATAGCAGTATCCATTTCATCATAACTTTCTCCTTATAATCATTAAATATTGAGTCAATATTCAATGGCAGCAAGTAAAACAACTACTTTAACTTTAGTCTACTTTCGCCACATTTCCATTTATTTAGTTAAGTTGAACCTTATTCATCGCTAGTTTTT
>JABSRS010000315.1:0-2159 GCA_013214885.1 Gammaproteobacteria bacterium | reverse complement strand
CTCAAAATACCAGTCCTATTAAAACAGATTAAATACAGCAAGTTAACTTACTGACCCATGGTCACACTCTCTATCTATTTGATTATCAACGCGTCAAGTTTTGAAATTATTTTTTGATCCGTTTATCTTTTAAACAATTAAATAAATATTGGCGATAAAACTCAAAACTCTCGGTCAGATCAATTTTTGAAGCATAATATTTTATCGCTCAAATTCTTTATCATCAGATATGATTTAAATCAAATCGAAGTCATTGCAACAGCGATATGGTGAAGCCTCATTAGAAAGAACACAACACAAGGTTGATCACATGAGCATTGAAATCACTAGCAAGCATCTTGAAATCACTTCGGCAATTAGAAATAGTATCGCTGAGCAATTTGATAAATTAGAGCGCCACTTAATCGACTTGATAAGCAGCCACGTTATTATCACCCAGGAACCTCAAGGGTTTAAAATTGAAGCCTGTATTGTGATCCCTCAAGGTAAACTATTTGCTCACGCTAACGACAAAGATTTGTATAGTGCAATTCATTCTTTAGGACAAAAATTAGAACGTCAGTTAAACAAGCACAGCCATAAATCAGACTCGCATCGTGAAGAGCGTCATGCAAAAACACTAAATCAGAGCCCTGACACTGAAGTCGCTTGATATAAACCTAGTATATCGCTCAATAGTATCATTTATACTTAAATGCTATTGACAGCAAAGTGCCTAAGCCATAAATTCAATATGGTGCCAGTCCTCCCAATTGGGGGGACTTTTTTTGGCAATAGCTTTCAAGTGAGGATTAAAGATGAGTAAGGGCGTTGTACTGTCGCAAGTACGTGAAGAAATCACGGCATTGGATCAACAGTTATTAAAATTATTTGCCCGGCGCAGAGCATTAAGTTTGAGCGTTGCCCAATCAAAAGTAGATACGGTTAAAAACGTCCGCGACCATCAACGTGAAGAAGAACTGTTAATCGATTTGATTCAACGCGGCCACAAGCTTGGTTTGGATGCTCATTATATTTCAAAATTATTTCATGTGGTGATTGAAGACTCCGTACTAAATCAGCAAGCTTGGTTACAAGAACGCGCCAATCATCAACATACAACGCCCATTAGCCGTGTGGCATTTTTAGGCGCTAAAGGCTCATACAGCTACCTTGCTAGCCATCGCTATTTCTCTCGCCGAGTTGAAAAAATAACCGAAATTGGCTGCCCAAGTTTTCACCAGATTATTAGTACGGTCGAGTCAGGCCAAGCCGAGTTTGGCATGTTACCGCTGGAAAACACCAGTTCGGGCAGTATCAACGAGGTCTATGATCTGTTACAACACACTAGTTTGTCGATTGTCGGTGAATTAACCCAACCTGTTGAGCACTGCTTGTTAACGATGGATGGCAGCAGTTTGACCCAAATAGATACTATTTATTGTCACGCACAACCATATCAGCAATGTAGTCAGTTTTTGCTTAAGTTAAATAATATCAAATTTGAATTTTGTGATAGCTCGGCAGCAGCGATGGCCAAAGTTTACGAAATAAACCAACCCAACGTTGCGGTTATTGGCTCACTTGAAGGTGGCGTACTGTATGGGTTACAAACTAGCGAATCAAAAATAGCCAACCAAAAAGAAAATCACAGCCGTTTTATTGTGGTGGCTAGAAAAGCAGTTGAAGTCGCGATTCAAATTCCAGCTAAAACCACGTTTATTATGTCGACCGAACAAAAATCAGGCGCGTTGGTTGATGCCTTAATTGTGCTAAAAAATAACAATATCAATATGACAAAATTAGAGTCACGCCCCATTCAAGGTAACCCTTGGGAAGAAATGTTTTATATTGATGTCGAAGCGAATGTTCATAGCGAATCAATGCAAATCGCATTAAAACAACTGAATGATATTGCAAAAGATATTAAAATATTAGGGTGTTACCCTTCAGAGCATATCGTCCCTACGACAATACCGCAGGTATTAATCGATAGTAATACGCCAGTCTAAGAAAACTAACGCCCTCGCTTTCCATCGCGTAGGGCTTTAGTTAGGCTATGTATGAGTTAATTTTTTCTGGCCTATTTAGTTAATGGTGGTCTTATGATGTGCAAATGTATGAATGCGCCTTTTTGAGCTAAATTGTTTGCACACCAGTGGCTTTTCTTTGCTTCGCCA
>JABSRS010000314.1 GCA_013214885.1 Gammaproteobacteria bacterium | reverse complement strand
TGGACTGTCGGGTTTTGCCGCCATAGCAAATTATGTTCCCGCTGATTTCCTAGCGCATTTCACGGTGTTTATTTTAAGCTGCGTCATCGGTTACTACGTGGTGTGGAATGTCAGTCATTCGCTCCATACGCCTTTAATGAGCGTGACCAATGCCATATCGGGGATCATCATTGTTGGTGCATTACTGCAAGTTGGTAGTGGCAGAGTGGTGGTCACTATTTTAGCCATTATCGCGACCTTAATTGCCACGATTAACATCGTCGGTGGTTTTGCTGTCACTAATCGCATGTTAAAAATGTTTCGAAAATAAGGAGTAGAACAATGTCTCAAGGATTAGTTTCAGCTGCATATATCGTTGCTGCGTTATTATTTATTTTAAGTTTAGCTGGGTTATCTAAACAAGAAACCGCGCAAAAAGGTTGCTACGCTGGTGCTGTAGGTATGGCAATTGCTTTAATCGCGACTATTTTAAATCCATCAGTTGAGGGGATATTTTTTATTGTCGTCGCGATGGTTATTGGTGGTTCAATTGGTTGGCGCCTAGCCCAGAAAGTTGAAATGACCGAAATGCCAGAACTGGTGGCGATTCTTCACAGTTTTGTCGGGCTAGCAGCAGTACTTGTTGGTTACAATAGCTTTTTAGAACATGGTGTGCTCGTTGGTGCGATGAAAAACATTCATTTGGTTGAAGTTTTTCTCGGGGTGTTTATTGGTGCGGTGACCTTTACTGGTTCAATTGTCGCCTTTGCCAAACTGCGGGGCTTAATGAGTTCGAGTGCCCTAATGCTACCGCACCGTCATAAAATGAATTTGGTAGCACTTATTGCATCGATTTGGTTGATGATTAGCTTTGTAGAACAAGGTGGATCTACGGGGTTACTGATATTAATGACCTTAATCGCTTTGGCTTTTGGCTATCATTTGGTGGCGTCGATTGGCGGTGCGGATATGCCTGTTGTGGTCTCAATGCTAAATTCTTATTCAGGTTGGGCCGCGGCTTCAGCAGGATTCATGTTATCTAATGATTTATTAATTGTAACGGGTGCTTTAGTTGGCTCCTCGGGCGCAATATTAAGCTACATCATGTGCCGGGCGATGAATCGCTCATTCCTGTCGGTTATCGCTGGCGGTTTTGGCAACGACGCAGTGGCAAGCACTGGTGATGAAGAGCAAGGTGAGCACATAGCAACAACGGCTGAGGAGGTTGCAGATATGCTACTGGGCTCAAGCTCGGTTATTATCACCCCTGGTTATGGTATGGCAGTGGCGCAAGCGCAATATCCAGTCCATGAAATCACTCAGAAATTACGTGATAGAGGGATTAAAGTTCGCTTTGGTATTCACCCCGTTGCAGGGCGTTTACCAGGCCACATGAACGTATTACTGGCCGAAGCAAAAGTACCTTACGATATTGTGATGGAAATGGACGAGATTAACGATGATTTTGTCACTACCGATACCGTATTAGTAATTGGTGCCAATGATACGGTTAACCCTGCGGCTAAAGAACCTGGTAGCCCAA
The DNA here is from genome assembly GCA_013214885.1 of Gammaproteobacteria bacterium. Taxonomy (GTDB): domain Bacteria; phylum Pseudomonadota; class Gammaproteobacteria; order Enterobacterales; family Psychrobiaceae; genus Psychrobium. The sequence goes on along the minus strand of JABSRS010000314.1, from coordinate 2,868 downwards.
TTGCTGGAATGCCTATTTTGGAAGTTTGGCATGCCAAAAATGTTATCGTGTTTAAGCGTGGCATGGCAACGGGATATGCTGGGGTCCAAAATCCGTTGTTCTTTAAAGACAACACCAAGATGTTATTTGGTGACGCCAAAGACTCGATTGAACAGATCCTTAAAGCGATTTAACGATTAAACCAACAAGTTCGCGCAGGTCTTACGACTGCGCGAGCTTTTTATCAATCACAATTTAATTAAAATTTGTGGTTAAACTCTAAGCCAAATAAGGTTGCGTTAGCACGGGTTGTCGCATCGATTTTGGCCACTAACATTGGACCTACAAATTGTTGCTCAGTCACCCGAGTATCTTTACCAAGCAGGTAAGTGAAACCAAAATCAACGCTATTGTTAGTGTCGATCTGATAAGTAAAACCAGCCGAGAACCACTGACGATCAGAATCTGGAATAGTGATAGATTTAATCTGATCAACCGCGCCTAAATCATACATATAACCAGTACGAATGGTCCACTTTTGATTAAGTTGATGCGTCGCGCCAACAGCGAAATGCCACACGTTTTGCCAATCATATTGCTTAAAGATGCCAACGGTATCGGTATCAAGAGAGTCAAACTTACTCCATTCGATAAATTGAGCCGAGTAATGAACAGCCGTTGTTGCGGTTAGTTGATGAAAGCCAGAAAACTCAGCCATAGACGGTAATGGTAAGTTTAATGTGTCATTGTTTACTTTAGCACCTTGAAAAGTGAAATCGCCATCAGCCTCTAACATTGGGCTGTAACGGTAACTTAACCCGAAACGGTGATTTGGGTTAAGTTCCCACATCGCGCCAACATGCCAACCAAAGGTAATACCGTCAGCTTCGACGTCAAGCAACGGAGCGTCTTCATTAAGACCAGCAGCTTTGTATTCACGGTAAAGCTCGCCCTGACCGTAGATAACATCAAAACCACCACCGATACTCCATTGCTCACTTAAACGATAGGCCCCGCTCAATTGTAAATTGACACTACGAACTTTAGTCGTGCCACCAAACAAGTCAGCGGCAAAGCTTTGATCATATTCAGTCGTCGTTGCAAAGTTTGAGTACATCCCAACACCAACGGTTAGCTGCTCTGACACCGGATGGACTATAAAAATATTTGGCGCGACATTAATACCGCTAATATCTTCAACATTATCAAGAGCGATAGTGCTATATCCACCACCATTAAAATAAGTGTACTGATTATTCTTCAAGCTAACGTCGGTATCAATCACAATTGCACCAAGACTTAGCTCGGTTGATTTAAATAATGTCATGGTCGCAGCGTTACGAGCCATCGCCGAAGCATTATCGGCAATAACCGCATCACCAGCGAATGCTCGCCCCAAACCAGCAGCAGATTGGGTATTCAATTGGAAACCAGCAGCAAGAGTATTTGCACTAATTAGTACGAGAGAGAGTGTGATAATCGATTTTTTAAACTGCGTCATTGTATGTGCCCCTAGTAATATCAGGCGCATATTAGAGATTAGTTAAATACGAATCAAGTCTGACTAGACCAGGTGAATTGTCACAGAAATGTAACTAAGCCCCCTCTTGGTCGTACAAATAAACCACAGGCGAATAAAACCCTTCAAATCAACCATTGGTTACTGGGTAACAACAAATAGCGCGACCGAATTTTTGTTATAAAAATGTTAGCGCCAGACCTAATCCACTAAATAAATAATCGAAAATAAATTTACAACTGTACGCTCAAATCGTTATTTTTCTTATTGAACAGTGTTCACAATTAATGTATGGTATTTTTAACAGCGTTTAATAAATAGATTTTGGAACCATATAATGGCCCGACGTAAAGATCACACTCCAGTGCAACTAACACAACTGACCATTGATACGGTGATTGAGTTTATCCAACATCGGTCAATTTCACAGTTGAGTTTACGCAGTTTAGCTAAATTGATTGGCTACTCACCTGGGACATTAATTAACTTGTTTAAAAGCTATAATTATTTGTTGCTCGCCGTTAGTGGTTATACTCTCGGGCAAATAAACCAGCAAATAACCGCAGATCTCGATGGGTTATCCAACAGCAGTGAACAAGACAAGATTTTGACCATCGCAAAAAGTTACCTCCAATTTGCCAGTGAACATCCTTGGCAATGGCGTCAAGTATTTGAACATCGACTTGAAGATAATCAAATAATCAATAGCGAGCATCAACAAAAAATAGACGGTCTATTCGCAAAAGTTGAACCATTATTATTGGCCCTTGCTCCTAATGCAGATAGTAACGAGCTTGTTCGCTGCTGTCGCACTCTGTGGGCAAGTGTTCATGGTATTTGCATCATCAGCGTTGAAGATAAATTATTTGCGCCAAGCCAAATTAGCAGCGAGTCACTGATTGAATCGTTAATTAACCATTATCTGACTAATTGGATTAGTCACCACCGTTAAAGGAACATAACATGTCATCAAATAGTCAGTTTTCTCTATTTAAACAGCGTCGGTTTTTACCTTATTTTGTTACTCAAGCATTAGGTGCCTTTAACGATAATTTATATAAAAACACCCTGTTGTTGTTCATTGCCTTTGTTGGGGTCAGTGATCATCAGCAATCGGCATTATTGACCAACATCGCAGCGGGTTTATTTATCTTGCCGTTTTTCTTGTTTTCCGCGATTGGCGGTCAATTAGCAGACAAATTTGAAAAATCACAATTGATCCGCTACATCAAGATTGCTGAGATTATTATTATGATGTTTGGGGCCGCTGCATTATGGCTCGGGCAAACCTACCTGTTACTCGCTGTGTTATTTTTAATGGGCACTCAGTCAGCATTCTTTGGCCCCGTTAAGTTCTCATTACTACCACA
>JABSRS010000313.1 GCA_013214885.1 Gammaproteobacteria bacterium | reverse complement strand
TGATTGCCCCTTAAGATGTACGGGCAGGGCAAAGCTGTCATCGAGATGAATAATATCACCGAGTAGTAATTTACTCGGATGATCTAACTGGCGCTCGGGCAGCGTTTGCTTGCCCGATTTACCAAAAAGCTTATTGAGAAAGCCCATGGCTTACCCCTGTTTTGCTTTTAAACGATCTAGCACTGAGCTTGCACTGGCTTGTTGCTCGCCAATACCTGCCTGGTCTAACTTGTCTATAAAAGACTGTTCGCTACCTTCAGCTTCTAGGGCATCTCCTGCTCTTAATCGATCATCAAAGTTTTGTTGCTTGGCTTTAATACGCTCAAGTGACTCTTTAGCATTTAATAGCTTTGAGTTACTGTTGCCAAAATTTGAGGTAATAGCGGCAGTGGCTTTTTGAACACTTTCAGTGGTTTTTACCATGCTCAGTTGGCGTTGGTAATCTGCCAATTGACGTTCGGTGGTCTTAACCAGTTCTTTTAAACGTTGGGCACTGTTGCTGTAACTTTCGTTGGCTTGCACTTGTTCGTTTAGTTCAACTTCCAATGCTGCAATTTTTTCTGCGACTTCAAGCGCCAGGGCTTCATTGCCTTGATTTAGTGCTTGAGTGGCATAACCTTCATGCTCAGTAACGCTGTGCTTAACACGTGATACTTCGCGTTCTGCTTGCATTTGCTTAGCCATAATGCCGGTTAAATCATGTTTTGCCTTGGTTAGATGATTTTCAGCATCGCGGATTTCTTGGGCAAAGATTCGGGTTGAGTTGGCATCAACAATTGATTCGCCAACTTCTGATGCGCCACCACGTAGGGCGGTAATAATTTTACTAAATATGCTCATAATTGTTCTCCGTTAAATTAGGTAATCGCTCATTTCAGCAATGACTTCAAGGGAATTGTCACTCAAAACTGACAGTTCGTGTTCGACATCCGCTAAACTTGAATTTACAGATTGCGCGCCGAAGATAACGTATTTGTTATCTATTTTTGAAAACGCTGATAAAGGCATCGGAATGTTCATTTCGATCATCGCCTCGAGCATTTCGCTACGTGTTTCTTGTTTAACTTCGTCTTCACCCCAAAGATAGGCAATACATAAGATTTGATCTTCGGTGACTGAGACAAAGATTGGTAGCTCTTCACGATTCTCAATCGTTACTTGTAACACATCTACTTCACCAGCAATCGGTAAACAGTCAAAGGTTAAGCCAGTGTGGCTATTGTCAGCCAGTTCGTTTAAGTAGTTTGCAATCGTGTGGATATTCATAACGTTTCCTTGTGACATAATATGTCTGTTGTGATGAATTTAGAACACCCGACATAATATGTCAAGTGTTCTTTGTTTTATTTATCAGTTTTATTGCTAAGTTTTCTATTCATTTTGATACCAGCTGTTATTGAGGCCTTGCTGTGACTCCCAAGCTTGCTGGTGATAACGGTACAAAGTAAAACTACCAAGATGATTAATTTCTATCTGATCTTGGTTTTTATAAAAATCTTTTGAAAACTCAAAGCTTGCCTGAATTAATCCAGTGGTTAACCAAGGCTCAAACGGCTGCATTGGTAGCTTAGCAAGGCGCAGTCTTGCACCTGAGCCCGCGGGGGTTGCGATAGTCCAACCCCATTGGCCAAAACTTGGTACATTCTGATGATACTGTTCGACGTTTTTCCACCCTGCGCCTCTAATAGTTTTACCAATACTAATAAAGGCATTTTTGGCATGAAATGGCGACGTCGACTGCACCACCATCGCACCGTCGGCACTGAGTACTTGTTTAAGCTTTTGGTAGAATACCTGAGAATACAGTTTATTTAAATCAGGATGGGATGGATCGGGCAAATCAACAATAATCGCATCAAAATGAAGGTTGTTAGCGATTAACTTATCGACGCCATTAAAGGCATCATTATTAATAATTTCAACCCGAGGATCATTAAGCGCATCATTATTTAGGGCCAATAAGGCATCTGCGACCTGTTTTGGTACTAGCTGCTGTGGCGATTTAAATAATGCGATTACGGCTGGATCAAGGTCGATTAAGGTGACTTTTTTAGGTTGCCACAGCAAAACTTCGCGCAGAGCCAAGCCATCACCACCACCAATAATCAAGATATTGTCTTGTCTGGCAGCACTGGCAAGCGTTGGGTAGACCAGAAATTTATGATAAATGTATTCATCATTGGCAGAAAACTGTAAGCGGCCATTTAAATACAAGTTGTAACTTGGATTGGCTTGTTGACTAATTTGACGCTCAGTTAACACAATGTTGGCAAACCGAGATTGTTGCTGATAGACCACATTATCTAAATAGAGCAGGTTGTTGAGCTCTTTACTCCAGGTACCGCCATAATTAAATATAATCACCACCAAAATACTGGTGAGGGCATGACCAAACAGTAATAAGTTTTTATAGCGAATATATTGCTTATACCGGAGCCAAAAAACCACGCCAGCGAGTAAGTTAGCACTGGCGGTGATACTGGCACTCAAATTAATTTCAAGTGATAGCATCACGGTGATCCAAATAGCTGCACCGACCCCAGCACCAATATAATCGGCACCGTAAATGGTACCGGTATTATGGACTAAATGTTTGGCGTGGATATGCTCTCTAATCCGAGCGATCAGTGGGATTTCCATCCCAATAAAACAGCCCAAAATGGCGCCAATAAAGTAGGGACTGTAATGGGTGATGTTATGCAGGGCTTGGATTAATCCGCCCTGAGGCAGCGAGTCTGGCGGGATATTAAAGGATTGGGCAATGATTTGTGGCATCAATTGCACAAACGCAATTAGCGATGAAATAACCAAAATTGCACTGCAACCAATGATCGCAATGGTGAGCTCTAACCAAGCAAAACCAGTAAAGGCACAGCGGATTTTTCTTGCCATAAATGAGCCAACACCCATTGAGACGATCATAATCCCAATCATGGTGTATATAGCGGACTCTACAGCGCCAATGACCCGACCCGCGTAATGTGACAACAAGTACTCGTATATCAGTCCGCAGCCGGCTAACACAGCCATAATGACAATTAAAATAATATCATCAAGCAAGTAAGGACTGCGCTGGTTACTGTGCTGGACATTGGGTTGGATTTGTTGAATATTCTCTAGTTCTGACATCAATGAGCTACGTTTTAAAGTGATATTGCTCTACAGGGGGTTCCCTGTAGAGAGCAAACTAAGATTAAGCCATTAGGGCCATTAAAATAAGGGCAATCGCAATACTAAGCACAAACTCTAATGCCGCCACCCCAATATTGTGTTGTAAATCGACTTCTTCGGTCAGGTTTATTTGAGAGAGTACGATTTTTTTAACCACAGGTACCAAGCCATAAAATAATGCGACCATTAAGCTGCCAAAGCCTAACCAGCCCAGTAAATTAGAAATATAGGCTGTCGGCTCATAGGTCAGAAAATTACTAGCAGCAGTAAGGGTAAAGCCCATGGCGATTAAGAAACCAGCATGACGAATAGCCAGCGCAATTTGGCCTTGAATTAACGCGTCTTGAAAACAAGCACCCTGATTTGATTTGCGGTAGGCACGTTCTCTCAAGCGGGTAATAATCACCAGTAATGTTTGTGAGATAGCAAAGCCAGAAAGAATAGCAATTAACGTATCAAGATTTAATCCGTGCGCCCACACTAACGTTGCGCGAATGATCAATGCCGTAGCAATTAATGCCGCAGCATCAACAATTGCCACGCTCATGTTGCCTTTTTCTATCTCTGCTGCTTTATCTAAGCCAGGTAAGGCCCATTTATCATGAATAATACGTCCCGCTTTAATCAATATTAATCCTAAAACACCGTAGACACTCATGCCAATAGCTTCTTCACTGAAAGAAGTGGCTGACTCACCCGTGATCGCACCAGTAAGGACAATAGCCAAAGCCATTAGGCTACCAGAAAGTGAAACACCAAAGGCGAAGTTGTCTTTGGTGGCCAATTCATGGGTGGTATTAACGCCTGCCCACAGCCCTGATATAAATCGCATTGCGCATAATAAAATAACGGCAATGGTTAAATCTATTATTAAAAATCCAGCGATGTCAGAATTTTGGATCATTAGTTGTTGTAATTGTTCCATCGGTATTTTCCTATTATTTGCCGCGACTCACACCGCGCGAAGTAGTGCGGCTATTTCTAAAACTCGAGTTATTGGAATAACTCGAACTAGAACGTTGTTTTCTAAATTTGTTACTGGTGCTAAATCCGGTACCAGCAGCTGATTTTGCCTGAACGCTTTTGCTTGAAAGACTGCTGCTACCCGCTCTTGATTTACTGTATGGCGTTTTAAATCGCTCACCCGTGCTGAATTTTTTAGTGGTGTTTTTCCACGCTTTTTGCTGCGGTGTACGCTGTTTCGGCGAGCTATAACGGTAACG
>JABSRS010000312.1 GCA_013214885.1 Gammaproteobacteria bacterium | reverse complement strand
CACTTAGTGTACATTATTGATGATGCAGATTTTCCCTATGCGCCACAATCCGATGCCCAGCATATTGCTTTTAATATGGAGAATGTCTTAATTTTTGTTCACGGCGTTATTTCAAGTTTGCTCAAAACTCCTATTGGTAATTTTATTAAAAAAGTACAGTACAAAACTGACCGTCCTAGTACTGAATTTTATAAAGAAATTTTTAATAATGCCTATATTCAGACTAATTCAAAAACGTATGCACTTTTTTATGATCTATCGATTATTAATGAGCTGCTAGCTTGGGATAATGAAAAACCACTGACATCTCAATATGTTTATAGTGAAATTCAAAAACTTCTGTCTCTTCAAAACCAAGAAATCAATCAGGTAAATTGCTTTAAATCTAGAGTCGTCGAACTATTAGAGTCTGGTGTTCGTCAACAAATTAAGGTTGCTAGCAAGCTTAATTGCAGCACCGCAACACTTAGACGAAATCTTAATCAGCAAAATACAAGTTTTCGAAAACTCAAGGAAATGGTATTAAATAGGGAAGCCAAAATTTTGCTTAGTCAGCATTTATCTTTAATCGACATAGCAGAAACACTTGGATTTTCTGATATGAGGAGTTTTATTAGAGCCTTTAAGCAATGGTCTGGTATCACTCCCACTGAGTACATGAAACTATTGCTCTAATTCACAATTCTAATATCGATAGTTTGGCCAAAGAGGGTATGCGTTTCACCCATGTGTTTAATAAGGCGCGTGGTCTGGCGCAGTTTGTCAGTCAAGCATCAGAGCTTTGGCGAAACATTTTAGCTGGCCGGTTATGATACCTTTCAAACTGGTAAGTGGCATTTACCACAAGAGCTGTGGCGTCGTAGTTTTAGCCATGGCAAGGCGATTCATGAGGATGGTATGTCAAGGCATGAGAAGGGCGGTCATTGGGACGCTAACTTTACCGATTTTCTTAGCCAACGTAAGGACAATGACAAGCCGTTTATGATGTATGTCGGGTTTCTTGCTCCACATGATCCGCTGCAGCACCAGAGGAATACCTCGCTCGTTACCCGGCTGATAAAATGAAATTGCCGGAAAACTTCAAGCGCTTCCATCCATTCGATCAAGGTGATTATTATCTGCTGACCATCATTAATGCGTGGTCGCCAAATAGCTGGGTTAATACGAGGGAATTTTAAGATCAAATACTCGAGTACCGTTACAACGCCAGGGTTTATTTGGGGTAAGCTCAGCACGGAGGGATACGGGGAAGTGATCATTGATTATCCAAAACTGGCAATATACCATGAGTTACGTGCGGTAATAGACATTATCACCGTGATCACCGTGCGCGCGAAAAAAGCGCTGTTTATTTATGGCGTTTTTCAAGAAAGTTGACACCACTTAGTGTAAATTTATGCTACTTTTTGTTGCTCTGGTATAACCTTTTTCATGGGATGCTCGCTGTCATAAAGAGGGAAGACATCACTGGGGATCAATGTCGGTTGCATCTCTTGTCATGGCGATATGTCAGATTATCGTGGGAGTAACACTAACATGACAGCACCTCTGTCACAGCCGTCGGTATTCGGGACTTGGGTCCTTGGTGTCACTGATAAAACCGCGTATTGCCAAGGAAAGCCCCGGGACAATAGTTTTATGGACGGTTGCTTTGCCTGTCACTCATTAAGGGCACCGCTGACTGATGGCATCGATTAAAATACCGCTTTATTAGATCAGTTTAAGCCGCAATTTCTTACCGCGCCGTTGTACCACGATCGATGATCGCCCTGATATTTCAAGCGAATTTGGTACGCGCAATGCCTGCGTTAGCTGCCGTTATTAAAGCAGGCGTTTACCGAATTGCAATTAACCAATCAGCTGAGTGCTTGGCGTGGAGAAGGGCGCTTAATCCCAATAGCCAACTATTGTTTAATCGCGCGCCTTGTACACCGAATTTTACTCACACCATAAATTTCTGCATTTCCAATAGTCACGGGTATACATGCTAACTATCGCTTATCTTGGTTCCATTCTAATTGCACCATCTAGGCGGATAACTTCGCCATTAAGGTAGCGATTGGTAATGATATGGGCGGCTAAATCGGCGTATTCAGTCGGATCGCCGAACCGCTTCGGGCTTTGAACCATCTTGATTAGCGGGTCACGAATTTCATCACTCATGCTTTTCATCATCGGGGTATCAAAAATACCAGGTGCAATGGTCATGACACGAATACCCAGTGGTGCCAAATCGCGAGCGATTGGCAGTGTCATCGCGACAATGCCACCTTTACTAGCACTGTAAGCTGATTGACCCACTTGGCCATCAAATGCGGCAACCGATGCCGTATTGATAATCACGCCGCGCTCACCATTCTCGTCGGGCTCATTGTTGGCCATTTGCTCAGCGGCAAGGCGTAATACATTGAAGGTGCCGATTAAGTTAATACTGATAACCTGCGAAAATTTCTCTAACGCCAAGGCACCGTTACGGCCAACCGTTTTACCACCTGGTGCAATGCCAGCACAATTAATACAGGCGTGGATAGCACCGAACGTATCAACCGCTTGTTTGATCCCCGCAGCAACTGATGCCTCGTCGGTAACATTGACCTTAACAAACAGTGCCGGTGAGCTTAAGCTATCAACGAGTGCCTCGCCAGCTTCCTCGTTTAAATCAAAGGCAACAATCTTGGCACCTTTCTTTGCTAGTTCTTGGCAGGTTATTTGACCTAAACCTGATGCGCCACCCGTGACGATGACAACTTTGTTATTTAAATCCATCATAAATCCTTAAATTAGTTTATTTCACGTAGTAATTCGCGGGCGATAATCACGCGTTGTATTTCGCTAGTGCCTTCATAAATCGTCGTAATACGGACATCTCGTGCGTAGCGCTCGAGTGGGTATTCTTTAATATATCCGACGCCGCCCATTAATTGCAGCGCGGTATAACAAACATTGTTGGCTTTTTCTGAGGCAAATACTTTAGCCATCGAAGCGGCTTTGGCAAAGGGCAATTGACGGTCTTTTTGGTCGGCCGCGCTCATTAGCAATAATCGAGAGGCTTCTAAGTCGGTATAAGCGTCGGCGAGCATCCATTGGATCCCTTGGAAGTTCGCAATCTTTTGGCCAAATTGTTGGCGCTCATTAACGTAATCACGGGCATAATCTATTGCGGCTAAACCGATCCCTAAGGCAATCGAGCCAACACCAATTCGACCGCCAGCTAGTTCCGATACAGCCACTTTAAAGCCTTGATTAAGTTCACCCATTAATGCGCTTTTTGGAATGCGGCAATCGGTAAACACCACTTCATTGGTGACCGAGGCTTTTTGGCCCATTTTATCTTCAGCACTTGAAATCGATAAACCAGGGGCATCGGCTTCGACCAAGAAACATGAAATGCCTTTTCCGCGGGGAGCTGTTGGATCTGTTACCGCCCACACCACGAAAATGCCAGCGTATTCTGCGCTGGTGATAAATTGCTTGGCACCGTTAAGGATCCAATCATCGCCGTCGAGTACTGCTTTAGTTTTCATATTAGAGGGATCTGAACCCGCGCCTGATTCGGTCAAACAAAATGCACCAGCAGCATATTCACCACTACATAGTTTTGGTAAGTATTGTTGTTTTTGTTGCTCATTAGCAACCGATTGAATCACTTCGCCAACCATATTGGTAACTGACATGGTGACCGCCGTGGATGCACAGGCGCGGGCTATTTCAGTAATTGCCAGGCTAAATACCACGGTACCCGCTTCGGCACCATCATAGTCACTGCTAACATTTAACCCCATAAAACCGAGTTCGGCTAACTTTTTTAAGTTGGCTAGGAATAATTGGCGATCACCATGTTGGTCGAGCTGCTGCGCAACAGGTGCCAGTTCGGCCTTGGCAAATTTTGCGGCCATGTCTTGGATCATGGCTTGGTCTTGGTTTAACGAAAGATCCATCACTATTCTCAATGTGGTTTAAGGGGAGTTAGCCTTACTATGCCCGTTTTTTGTGGTAAATAAAATGACAAAACATGACGATAAAACTCACAAAACATGACATTATTGACGGCAAACTGTTTCAGACCAGAGATAAACGCTAAATGGCTCAAGTTGATATTCATTATTTTAATCAAGCACTCGAGTGTGTGGTCCGTCGTGGGATCACTAAAGAGGAGGTGTTAAAGCAGTTGGGTGTCAGTTTGGCGGCTGAGCAACAGCAAGTTGATACCAAACAAATGACTGATTTAGTGCAGTATGTGTGGGCCCAGTTAAATGATGAGTTTATGGGCTGCACCCCTAATCGTTGCAAAACAGGGGTATTTCCCTTCATGGCGCGGCATGTCATCAATTTTAGTCATTTAGGGCAAATGCTGGAGCAGGGGTTTAGTTTTTATAATCTGGTGACCGAGGATATT
>JABSRS010000311.1:2351-4016 GCA_013214885.1 Gammaproteobacteria bacterium | reverse complement strand
CATTGCGCTCAGCCTCGCCATGAACCAACACATCTAAATTTAAGTCGTGCTGAATATCAACGCAGTTTTGGATTTGCGCTTGCATCAGTTCAACGTATTGCTGTTGTTGAATTTTGCCTTGTTTAAATTGACGACGGGCACTGCGGATCTCAGCAGTTTGCGGAAATGAACCAATGGTAGTGGTCGGGTATTTCGGTAAATTTAAAATGTCCTGTTGCAGTTTGGCCCGCACACTATAGTCACTTTGGCGCAAACCTAATGCAGGGGTTATTTCACTGACTCGTTGCTGTACTTGCCTATTATTAACCTTGGCCGATACCCGACGGCTGTCGATTGCCTGCTGATTTAAGGCTAAAATATCCAGGCAGCTCTCACGCCCATGATCCAGTGCCTGTTTAAGCACACTAAGCTCTTCAAGTTTTTGCACCGCGAAGGCTAACCAATTAGATATTTCGCGATCGAGCTTCTGCTCATGGCTTAAATCAACGGGCACATGTAATAGCGAACACGACGGTGCCAGCCACAATCGCTCACCCAGCTGCTTGGCAATCGGCTCAAGGTAATCTAGTACCGCATTTAAATCTGTTTTCCAGATATTACGACCATTAATAACACCAAGCGATAACACCTGATCTTGATTTAAACTGGCTAACAATGGCGCAATTTCATCCGATGCATTGATCGCATCAAGGTGGATCCCCGCAACGGGTAATTTAGCCACTAACGGTAAATTTTGCTGCAACTGGCCAAAGTAAGTCGCTAATAATATTTTAACCTGACACGATGCCAGCTGCTGATAAGCATCTCTAAACGCCTGCTGCCACAGCGGGTCAAGCTCGGTGACCAAGATTGGCTCATCGATTTGAACCCAGGTGATGCCCTGCTGTGCTAACTGGTTGAGTAACTTAATATAAACGGGCAATAGCTGCTTAAGTAAATCGAGTTTATTGGTGGCATCTTTCGCCTTTCCGATCGCTAAGTAAGTGATGGGTCCCACTAGTACTGGTTTTATTTGATTATCGAGTTTAGCGGCTTCGCTTACCTGCGCCAGTAGCTGCTCGCTATGGAGCTCAAAACTTGTCGCAGCGCTAAACTCAGGCACAATGTAATGGTAGTTGGTATCGAACCATTTGGTCATTTCACCAGCGTGAACACAACCACAGCCAGTATCAATCGCACTACGTCCTCGGGCAATTCTAAAGTAATCGTCAAGTTGGGTACCCTGCAAGCCTTTAACCCGCTCGGGTACGTTACCCAGTAAAAAACTAGTATCTAGTACCTGATCATAAAAAGAGAAGTCCCCTACTGGCACCAAATCTAATTTTTGCTGATTGTGCCAATGAGTTGCGCGCAGTGTTTGACCAAGTTGGCCAAGCTCTGCTTCAGATATTTGTTTATTCCAAAACTGCTCTAGACCAAATTTTAACTCGCGCTTAGTCCCGATCCGTGAAAAACCTAAATTATGAATTGTTGTCGTCATTACATTATCTCGTTGAATTATCTTGGCCATCATATTAACCAACCCAATTAATGAATAATAATGGTATAAATACATAGATATATGAATTTTACTCATGGATTACCGAGGCCATAGCATGATTGAACGCACACACCTTGCCATCATCAAGCAAGTTAATTTATTAGGTACCTTAACCGAGGCCGCTG
>JABSRS010000311.1:0-2341 GCA_013214885.1 Gammaproteobacteria bacterium | reverse complement strand
TAGCCATGCGATTAAAAAACTCGAATCACAGCTTGCGGTTAAAATTTGGACCAAAGAAGGCAGAACATTACGGTTAACCCAAGCCGGACAATCGATGTTGGCGCTGGCTAATCGGGTGTTGCCACAGATAGAGCATACCGAGCAACTGATGCAACAATTTGCCCAAGGTCAGCGTGGTACGTTGCGAATTGGCATGGAATGTCACCCTTGCTATCAATGGCTATTAGGCGTGGTTGCTCCCTATTTGACGGCGTGGCCCAAGGTCGATGTTGATGTTAAACAAAAATTTCAATTTGGCGGGATGGGGGCACTTTTTAGTCATGACATCGATGCGCTGGTAACCCCTGATCCGCTATTTAAACGAGGCATAATTTACACCCCCGTTTTCGATTATGAGCTGGTGCTCGTAGTACATGATCAACACCCGCTGGCTCAGCATCAATCCATCACACCACAACAGTTAGTTGATCAAACCTTAATTACCTACCCAGTTGAAATTGAGCGCTTAGATATTTACAGCAAATTTATGTTACCCGCACATTGCAGTCCGTATAAGCACAAAATCATTGAAACTACAGATATTATTCTACAGATGGTTGCCTGTAATCGCGGCGTTAGTGCCTTGCCAGCATGGCTGGTTGAGCAATATAGTGAGCGGCTGCCGATCACCTCTGTCCGTCTTGGTAATGCAGGGATTTATAAACAAATATTTATTGGTGTCAGAGAAAAAGATATCGAAATTGACTACGTCGCCAACTTTGTTGAACTGGCCAAGAGCAACCACCAAGCGAGTGGTTGCTAATTGCAATGCGATTAATCGCGCTATTGTAAATTAACAATAAAACGACCGTGGGATTTACCGTCAAGCATTGCCAGCAATTGCGCTTCTGCTTGTTCGAGCTTAATCTCACTGGTTAGGTTCGACAAGCAGGTGGGTTTAAACTGATTAGCCATTTGTTGCCACGCACTTAATCTGTTTTCCATTTTGCATTCGACCGAATCAATGCCAATGAGTTTTACGCCACGCAAAATAAACGGGAAAATTGAGGTAGTGAAGCTAACATCCGACACCATCCCGCTACAGGTAACGGTGCCAGTGTATTTAGTTGCTTTGATGGCACATGAGAGAGTTTCGCCGCCTACCACATCCACCACACCCGCCCAACGCTCTTTTAACATTGGCCGCTTGTTTTCGGTGAGCTCGTTACGATCGATCACGCTAGTGGCACCAAGTTGCTTAAGATAAGCTGTTTGACTCGCTTTGCCAGTGGCCGCGCAAACGTTATAGCCCAAGGTTGCCAGAATGGCGACTGCGACACTGCCCACACCTCCAGTCGCTCCAGTCACCAGTATTTCACCATCTTGAGGTTGCACGCCATTATCAATTAATGCGGTAATCATCAGGGCAGCGGTCAAACCAGCCGTGCCATAACTCATGGCTTGAGCAGGGGTTAAATTACTAGGTAATGCCACCACCCACTGGGCTGGAACGCGAATATATTCACTGAGACCACCATCGGTATTCATGCCCAAATCATAACTAGTGACAATGACCTGATCGCCAGCTTGCCACAACTTACTGTCACTATGTGCCACCACGCCAACGGCATCGATACCAGGGGTGTGAGGGAAATTTCTGGTCACGCCAGGGTTGCCCGTTGCTGACAGGGCGTCTTTAAAATTTAAGGACGAATATTGCACCCGAATCAGGACATCACCAGGTGGCAGCTCACTGACCGAGCGTTGCTTAATACATCGCTGAAATTGAGTATCTGCAATTTTCTCCACCACCAAAGCCTTGAAGTTACGCTGTTCCATAGTGTTCCTTACTGTTATTTCAATATAGTTCCAATTTCACAAAATTAACGAGATTTTGCTACTCGACAATAGTCTGACTCGCTAAAAATTGAGTGTTTTTTTTGTACAATATTTTACTATAATAACCATAAGTTTATGTATATACTAAAAATACCAAGCCTTCGCCCGAGTTAGTTATGCAAGCAGAACGTCGATTTTATAAGCGTTACCCTGTTAGTTTTAAGTTTCAGCTTATCGTAAATGATCGAACTTATACCAATGAAGCTCTGAATTTATCGAGTGATGGCATTCAAATGATTAGTGATATGGAATGTGCGGAGCTGCTGAACCAGAGCGAAAACAATTCATTGGCTTGCCAGATATTATTAGATCTAAACGACAACGCATTGCCAATAACTATTGATTGCCGCGTCGTGGTTAATCGTCGGCTATCTCAAATCAAGTATTTAATTGGGCTTCGATTTATCGGAGTCGACCAAGCCAAGCAACAACTGATTGAGCAATATATTCAAAAAAGCATCAT
>JABSRS010000310.1 GCA_013214885.1 Gammaproteobacteria bacterium | reverse complement strand
AATTTTACTTACCTCAATAATTTTATCATTCGGTACGTTCATCAAAATATACTTTGTGTTTTTCGCTTTCAAAACCGCTTTAATTCTAAACATAAGCCGATCCAGCAATTCCGTTTTCTCCTCACTTAAATTCTTCGATCGCGCCAAAAACACTTTTGAAGTTAGTTCAAAGACTACTGTTAACTTAAAGTTAGGGTATGAAACGGAAATGTGGGATGCCTATTTCTACGTTAGAAACTTATTTGATAAAGAAATAGTGATTGATGAATTTGACTACAACACCTTTATTCCAGAACAAAATCAGCCTAATTTAGCCCAAGGTGCTAAGCATAAGATATTTGCTGGTGAACTGTCAGATCCACGCGTGTTCGGCTTAGAATTCAACTATCGTTGGGATTAAATAACCATTAACTCAAATAAAACTGAGCAATCATTTGCTCGGTTTTTTGTGCTTTCTAATACAGGTGAAATTATGTTTTTAAGTATTATCCCAGGTTGGCTGGCTTGTTGTTTACTTTACGGCAGCAGTGATAAGCAAAAAGTATGGCGTCAGCCACTGCCTGCAATGTTGACCAAGATAGTAGGTGGGATCTTAATCGCTGTCATGACTAGTTTATTGCTGGTGTCCTTACCGACTATCTCTGGACTAATTCTCGCGTTAAGTATGGTCTGTTGTTTATTGCCGCTAATCACCTTAGTTGGGGCTTATGGTCGCAGCCATTTGCTGGTGGCTACAATGATCGTCACCAGTACTAGCTTAGTTTTTTATCTGGTTGGAGGAACGGCTTAATGTGGTCACGAACATTGTCAGGATTTATATTGGGCTTGCTTATTTCAATTTCGGTGGCGCTTAATCTCAATTTAATGTTGCCGATTGCGCAGGATGTGTCCTTATTGATTGGGCTATTAGTTGCCTTTCCAATCTGGGTTACCGTGCAGGTGTGGAGCTATCATTTTAGCAGTGCCAAAGAGGCATGGTTAAAGGGGCTCATGGTGTTAGCACCCTGTGCCTCGTTAAGTATCATATTAATGTTGATGAGGACGTTCGGATGAAAGCCGATGGATTAAAAGCACTAACCAATGCCCATGCTTGGGTTGGATTAATTATTTCAACCGTATTATTTGTGGTCTTTTTTGCCGGTTCTTTGAGCTTGTTTCGTGACAATATTGACCAATGGGAAAGTGGACCACACTTTGCTAATGAACAGGTTGCGAGCAAGGTGAGTTTGGATCAGACCATCGCGACGGTCGAGCAGCAGTATCAAATATACATGCATGATGAGGTCAGAATATGGCTACCAAGCGCGCAGCAGCCGTTAATCAATGTTACCTTTGCTGCCGAGTTGCCTGATGAGCAACATCAAGATCACCATTTATTATTATCATCGACTAGTAACACCATTGTCGGCGATGGTGAGCGTTTTGACTTTGCCAATTTTTTATATGGACTCCATGTCGACTTGCATATTGATGATGTTGGCAAATATCTGGTTGGGCTAGTGACGTTATTTTTCTTTGTTGCGCTAATCAGTGGCGTGGTAATTCATTGGCGTAAAATTATCACTAAGTTTTTTATGTACCGTAAAGACGGCTCAAAAGATCGCTTGCTCGATGCCCATAATTTGATTGGGGTGATGGGGTTACCGTTTCATATCATGTACGCCTTCTCGGGCTTGGTATTTAATCTGTTGATTATCTACCAAATATCTTATGTGATTGTGCTCTACAATGGTGATCAGGAGGCGTTATTTCGTGATGCCGGCTTTGTTGAAACCCATCTTGACGAGACCAAGATTAAGCAGCCGATGGTCGGTTTAGATCAGCTGATGATTAAGGCGAAGCAAGCACTCGGTAACGTTGAAATTACGCGAGTATCTATCGAACACTTTGGCGATCAAAGTGCCTCGGTAGTCTTTAGCGGTGCAGACCCAAGCCAATTCTCAACCCGTAAAGAAATTAAATATCATATTGCGACGGGCGAAGTGCTGTATAAAACGCTCAATAACTACGACAACACTTTGCGCTCGGGACTCTCGATAATTGCCAGCCTTCATTTTGGCAATTTCGCAGGCTACACCATTCGTTTACTATTTTTTCTGTTAGGCCTAGGTACCTGCTATATAATCTTGACGGGTAATTTGATGTGGATTGAAAAACGCGCCAAACAGCGCAAGGTTAATCAATTTGGCTTACATCTCGTTAAAGCAATGACCTCAGGTGGCTTTATTGGCGTAATCTTTGCTACAGCTGTTGGCTTTATCGCGGCGCGGTTATTGCCCGTCACGATGGTGGAACGTAGTGATATGATCGTGAATATTTTCTTTGCTTGTTTACTTGGCGCAATCATCAGTGCGCTATTAACTAAGCAACAAGCTCAATTTTCCAAGCTATTTTGTAAGTTAACTGCCTTGTTATTGTGCGCGGTGCCATTGCTTGATTGGGCACTGTTATCGAACGATATTTTAGTGATGATCAACCTCGGGAAATTTGATGTCATTATTGTTGAAGCGATGTTGATCTTATTAGCCCTAGGTTGTTGGAAATTTGGATCGGCGATCAATCAAGAAACTAAAGTCACCATTGAGAATGAGGTAACTGTTAGCGAAACAATCTGACATTAACCTCCTTCACTCCCAATCGAGGCCTGATAAATACTCGATCCGGTGAGAGTTGTCTAAGGTGCTGATGAATAATTCACTGGCCCTTAGACGACATTGCTGTTCGAGAATGTCGGGTTCGCTCCAACTGGTGAGTTGCTGCCCGAAAGGTTCAAGTAAATCACGCTGATAGCCCCAGTTGATACAGGACAATAAGCTATCTATTGCATTGTCACGCTGACAAACAACGCAGGTTTCAAATTCTACTTTAATATCACGACCATCAATACCCATGCTATCACCAGTGAACGGAGTATCATAAATCGCGACAGTCGATGCGCGACTCGGACGCGCATCCCAAGGTTTATCATCGTTATCTATCGGGGTTTGGTGGCTGCCATAACCATGTTCTAGCAGCTGATTGTCATAGAATGGTAAATCATTATTATCGGGGACATCGATTTGTACCGCTTCCTCACCCCACAGGCGTTTGATATTTGAAGCGCGTACTTGCAATAAGCGATAACGATCACATTTTGCAATGTTGTTACCGCTAACTTGACCTTTGTGATTGGCAAAAAAATGGATTTCTACCCCGATGCCAGTGGCGTCGTCTTTGGCAATATATCCCGCAAGTTGACCACTATTGTGAAACCACGCTCTAGAAATAACTAAAAGTCCTAATACATTAGCCTGAGATGAAATATCATTAGCCACTGGAAAAATTACTGGGCAAATTTTGTCTGGTAACAGTTCTTGTGCTTCAGTCAATTGACATATTGAGACTAGATATAAAACGGTTAATATTTTGGTAATGGCTGTCATTATATTTCCTCGCGCCAATGTTGGCCTGAGTTCATGTGACTGTTATTAGCAGTATCATATTAAGTGTAGCAGTCATTAAATTTAGCTAAGTCGTATATTGGTGACAATATTGTGATCGGGGGGACTCGGGATTAGTTTTTTTTATGGGTAATGGCGGATATTAATGCCGAAATAAGGGGCTTTTAATTGTTGGATAAAATGTCAAGCGAAGCGGAATCTAGCCAACGGTTAGCAGTTCCGCTTAATTTTCTTAGGTGTAGCCTAGTCGATTAAAGAGGCTTAACATGCGTTGCACACGGGCCTTTTTGCCCTTCGCCTACTACATATTCAACCTTCTGACCGTCATCAAGTGACTTATAGCCGTCAACTTGTATTTCTGAGTGGTGGACAAACAAATCTTTACTACCGTCTTCAGGAGTAATAAAACCAAAACCTTTGTCTGCACTAAACCATTTTACTGTACCTGTACTCATATTCTTACTCTTCATTATTAGGTGAACTAGAAATAACCAATCTCGCTATCACTATTACGAGACTAGTTTTAATACTTTACACATAACTGCGTAATTAAGCTGAAATATTCCGTATTTCTGGTGAAAATATTTTAAGCCAGTTTTTAAAATAGAGGATAAAACCCTATCATATTAGTAAAATCGGTCAATCAGTTATGGATATATTGATAATTAAAAATAAAAGGGACAATCATTAAGATATCAGGATAAATATAGCAAATGTTTAATATTTGTGAGTGTCCCTTTTCCTATTACCCACATATAGTGATGTAGATCACGCATTCGCGAGTGTGCATTTAGTGTACAACCGTTATTTCCATTTTATAACTCATCTAAAATCAGTTAGTTACGTTAATTAATGTTGTTAAGGTCATATTTTCAACAACTTACGAAATTTTAGTGATGGACATCACACTACTAACTGCTGTAAATTCCAAAAAAGTTGATGAATATCCCACAAATACAAGAATTAAGTCACTTTTTTGTGAGCT
>JABSRS010000309.1 GCA_013214885.1 Gammaproteobacteria bacterium | reverse complement strand
GTGCCTATTCCCCTGATTCACAAATTAGAATTCGTATTTGGTCTTTTGAGCAAGAACAGCAAATTGATCAGACATTCTTTTTTGAGCGGTTCTCACAAGCATATCAATGTCGAAAAGCGCTGATTAAAGCGGGAGACCTCACTGGTTTTCGATTGGCTGCTGGCGAATCCGATTACCTGCCAGGTATTACGGTTGATCATTTCGGCGATACCTTGGTCTGTCAATTGTTAAGTGCGGGTGCTGAATACCATCGAGCCAGCATTGTCGGCGCGTTAGAAGCCCTATTTCCTAATCATAATATCTATGACCGTTCAGATGTTGCAGTGCGTAAAAAAGAAGGATTGGAATTAACCAGCGGTGACATCAAAGGCACTGTATCTGACGATTTAACCGTGATCACCGAAAATGGTCACAAAATTCTGATTGATATCAAGAAGGGTCATAAAACTGGTTTTTATCTAGATCAACGCGAGAACAGAGCTATTGCCGGCAGCTATTGCCGCGATAAAACAGTCCTTAATTGTTTTAGCTACACGGGGACCTTTGGTATCTATGCATTAAGCAACAACGCCAAGCATATTACCAATGTTGATTTATCCCAAGATGCACTAGACATTGCCAAGAAGAATCTAGAGATTAACAATCTTGACTTAGCCAAGGCCGATTTTGTCAAAGCCGATGTCTTTAAGTTATTACGTCGCTACCGTGACGAAGGTAAGACATTTGATGTGATTATATTAGATCCACCAAAATTTGCCGATAACAAAGCCCAATTAAATGGCGCTTGTCGTGGTTACAAAGATATTAATATGCTGGCGATGCAGCTATTAAACCCAGGTGGCACGTTATTGACATATTCTTGCTCAGGTTTGATGCCTGCTGACTTGTTCCAAAAGGTTGTTGCCGATGCCGCACTTGATGCTAAGCGTGATGCTCAAATTATTGCACGGCTATCACAAGCGGCGGATCATCCGATTGCCAGCACCTTCCCTGAAGGGTTTTATTTAAAAGGTTTAGCTTTAACAGTTAGATAAGTTAAAGTAATCATTATTAATCTCGCACAACACTGGACACTAACACTTGAAACCAGCATTACAACTTACGGCACATGATCTGACTTTTGACACTAAGCGTGTTGACCGTTTGCTCGTCGATTCAGCTTGGCTTGACACTAAAGGCCTTAGCTTAGGGCAACATAGAGTGCAGAATGCCTTTGAGCTGTTCTCAAAAGCACCTTGCAATGGGCAACATCTATTTTTATTAAGTTACCCAAGCATTGACTCAAAGGGACTGATCAATGAATTACTGGCCACTTATCCTCACAGTGGCGAGTTTGTTTATGATGTGGTGTATGTGGACAACTTGGCGGCACCGGCGCAACCAATATGCTTGCAACTGCCAAAAGGACAAGGCGTTAAATTCACCCGCTTAGTAACCTCATGGCTCAAGAACAATGCCAGCGCTGATCAAGCTGCAGTCGCTGGTAGTTACACCTTAAATGTTGAGCAACTATTAAAAGTATTCAAACACTTACCCGATGTTTTAAGCTATTTAGTCGACTTGGCCAGGCGCTTAGACAACGGGGCCAAGTTATCGCACCCGTTGATTGCTAATAATTTTATCAATCACACCAGTAATAATCAGTTTCCATTCCTGTATTGCGACAACCCAAACACGGTTAAGCTATTTGGTGATATTGCCATGGTGACAGAACAAGGTTCCACCGTTGCCAATCATCACTTATTACAGCCAGGACTGTTACACCAAGCCAATGGCGGCGTACTTATTTTGCCAGCTGAACGACTACTTGAATCGCCGCATTTGTGGTTTGAGCTAAAATCAGCATTACTTGACGGCCAAATTCAGTGGGTCAATGCTAACGCCTGGCTTAACCCCCAGCCTGTTAAGCTAAAGTTGCAGATCGTACTGACGGGTGACGCACAATCGTATAAAGAATTTCTCGAGATTGATCCCGATCTTACTAATTTTTTTCCAATCATTGCCGAAGTCGATCATCAGTTTGAAATAACCTCAGATCAACATTTAACCGATTACGCCGGTTACTTACTCAATATTGCCAGGCGCAGTAATTGTGATGACTTAACCCCAAAAGCAGTATCTCGTTTAATGTCATTGTCTTCTTTCATGATTGAACATAAATCAAAGCTATCTCTGGACAGTGCCACTTTTACTCAATTGATTCAGCAAGCTCAAACACACACTGACGGCCAAGGTTTTATCGATGAAAAACAGATAGAACTGGCTATTGACGCTTACAACTTGAGAAAAAACCGCATTGCTACTTACAGTTTTGACGCCATTCGAGAACGCCAGTTATTGATTGAAACCCATGGCACCAAAGTAGGTCAAATCAATGGCTTGTCAGTACTTGAGACCGATTTAGATTCTTTTGGTGAACCATCAAGAATCACCGCTGCTGTTTATATTGGTAACGGTGAAGTCGCTGATGTTGAACGAAAAGTTGAATTAGCAGGTAATATCCACGCCAAAGGCGTAGCGATATTGACATCGTTCTTGCATCAGAAATTTGCCTATGAAGAAGATATGCCTCTTTCTGCTAACTTGGTATTTGAGCAATCCTATCAAGGTATCGATGGTGACAGTGCCGCGATGGCCAGTTTAATTTGTTTGTTATCTGCTTTTTCGAAGTGCAAATTAAGGCAAGGTATCGCCGTAACAGGCGCGATTGATCAATTTGGTAACGTATTGGCTGTCGGTGGCATTAATGAAAAAATTGAAGGCTATTTCAAAACCTGCGTTTTTAACACCCTCGATGGCAATCAAGGGGTCATCATTCCTCAAAGCAATATGATTAACTTAAATTTATCGCCTGAGGTGATCGAACAGATTGATGCAGGAAATTTCGTTATTCATGCCATCAGTCATGTCGATCAAGCTGTTGAAATTTGTTTTGCTATGACCGCTGGCAAACCAAATAGCGACCTGTTGTTTCCTGAAAAATCGCTGTATGGGGTTATTCAACAACGGATCGAGTCGATACATAATCCAATACATCCAAGCTTTTCATTGTTTGATAAACTAAAACAGTGGCTTAACTAGCTTTATTTTTGCAATGAAATCCGGCTTAATAACCTCATCGGAGTTGTTAAGCTTACAACTGTTCGCTAATCTTACGTTAATTTTTCAAAGTGGTTTAAATTATGACAAAGCAATCAAGTTTTTCAAGAGAAGATTTATTAGCAAGTGGCCGTGGTGAGTTATTTGGCCCAGGTAATCCGCAGTTACCAGCACCAAGTATGTTAATGATGGATCGCATTGTTAGCATGACCGAAGATGGTGGTGAATACGGCAAAGGTCTAATCATTGCCGAACTAGATATTACCGAAGATCTGTGGTTTTTCGGATGTCACTTTAAAGGTGACCCTGTCATGCCTGGTTGTCTAGGACTAGATGCCATGTGGCAACTGGTTGGTTTTTACCTAGGTTGGATTGGTGGTAAAGGTCGTGGTCGTGCTCTAGGAGTGGGTGAAGTTAAATTTACTGGCCAAGTGCTGCCTAACGCAAAAAAGGTAACTTACAAAATCCATATGAAGCGTGTTATTAACCGTCGCCTAGTGATGGGCATGGCTGACGCAACAATGGAAGTCGATGGCCGTGAAATATATGTAGCTAAAGATCTAAAAGTTGGACTATTCACTGATACCAGCGCTTTTTAATATCAATCCAAAACAATAAATTACATCGCGTAATAGTTAGTCTTTTGAAGATTTCTATTACGCACATTACTCTTGCGAGAATTCCATACCCGTTCAATCTCACCTGTTTGTTGCATGTCACGTAGCTCATTAGTTATCAGCGGTAATATGTGTTGATGTTTAGCGTTTAAGAAATGAAACAGAGCGTACTTTTTTATCCCAGGGACTACTTCAACGAACTGATTGTTGACAAAGCTATTATTCAAGATTTTTTCAGCAGTGGCGCGGCCCGTAATAATATAGTCTACTCGGCCCATCTCAAGTAATTTAAATTGCCTTTTTGTACTATCGACTCGAGTAATCTGACCATTAAACTGCTCAGCTAACTCTTCTTGCCAAAATATCCCGCGCATAATAGCAACTCTATAATTGAATATGCTCGCAATATTATCAACCGTTGCCGAACGGTTAACGGTGTAAGCCACACCCGAGAATTGGTAGATTGGTACATCAATTTTAATCAGATTTTCAAAATCATTACTGATATGATCGACCCTTAATACTTCACCATCTAACACGCCACGATTACTTAAATGGAGCGATCTTTTTGAGGGGTAACTTTGCAATTGAATTGCAATCCCTAACCGGCGATAGGCTGTAGCAATAATAGACGCTGCTGTTAGCTGTAATTCGCTATCTTCAACATAACCGAGGGTAAGCTCAGAAGGTGGTTCTTTACTAGCGCTATAAAAACTAATAAAAAA
>JABSRS010000031.1 GCA_013214885.1 Gammaproteobacteria bacterium | reverse complement strand
GCCATTAATTGCTGTTACATTGAAATGATCAGGGACAAAACGTCCAACATTCGATAAATACCCTTCGATACTGTCGGTGCCGAGATAGCCATTGATATCATTTGATGATGCCTTTAGGCTAATGATGCCAACTTCACTCCAACTGGCGGTAACTTGAGCATTTACCCCCGTAAAGTTACCACCTTGGCTGATGAAGTTACCGCTACTCCCCTCTTGAGGAAACATCAAGCCACGGTCAAGGCTAACACTCTCATTTTGATAATTAGCAAAGTAGCCAACGGTCGGGTTACCTTTAACATCAACACCTTGGTTGGCTTTACCATCAAAATTACCTTGTTCAAGATCTTGGTCTTTTAGCCAACCGATTGGGCTAATATTAACCTTAAATGTTTTACCCGCGGGTTTATATACTGGGTCATCAACGTCATCAGCAAAATATATACCATCAGCCAGGCTTAACTTAAAACCAAAGGGTTTCACTACAAAAGGATTCGAGCTTCCTTCAATTAACGCACTAACATTAGTACCGAAAACTACCTCTTTGCGCACGTTGATTGATAACGCTGCAGCATCAGGATATAACAAAGAAAATTGAGCCGTTGAGTCCAAACCAAACGTGACAGGGTAACTATCGAAACTGCGCGTTAAGAGATGAGTATTGTTATTATTCGATAGCTTAACTGAGCTAGTCGAACAATCGCCGTTGCATTGATAATTTAACTCAATATTAACCGTACTATTATCAGGAAATACAGCTCGACAGCTACCCGTACCAGTGTTTTTGGTCACCGCTTTTAAGGTTAAGATCTGGTGGTTATATTCGAGATTTGATGGCTTACTTGATATTTGAGTCGGGATATTACTAAAGATAAAACCACTATCTTTAAACTCAAGCGAGCAATCGGTTACCTCTTGATTATCTCTAAAACAACGAACTGGGGCGGGATGCGATGTCGAATTAAAATTCAAAGCAGTGCTTTGTGGACTTGTGATTGCTAATTGTGCATTGGTCTCACCATTGAAGGTAATCGCCTCCCCTCCAAGCCAGTAAGCAGCAGGCGACAACACACCAGTAATATTCTGATTAACCAAAATATCGCAGTTTGCATTGGCACAAGCTTTAACAGCAACGTTACTTGCCTGACAAGTTAACCCTGAGCTTTGATATTCAAGACGATAATGATCCACACTATCACCACAATTTCTAGGCTGCCCTTGCCAGGTTAAGCCACCTTCAATATTATCTTTTATTTGGTTGATTTCAGTGTCAATTAACACACGCTCAAAAACCAATAGCTCGTCCATAAGGCCCCTCCAGTTTTGTCTCTTATCAAAACCACCAGCCACCCGATCTTGATCTTGCCCTATTATCAGTCCATTAAGCGCAACCGTAAGTGGTCCTGTGTTGTTATGAGTAACACAGCCTTGAGCTTGCCCATCGAGCCAAAAGCAACTTTGTTTTGACGCGCCACTGCGACTCCAAACATACTGATGCCATTGATTGTCAGCTAAGTTTAAATTAACATTTAATCTGGTGTTGGTATCAAAAAGGGATTGATCAATGGTAGGCCAAAACCGATGAGAGCTATAACCACCATCGAAATACAGCACCGCTTCATTGCTAGACGTCTTATTTGCCAACGACAGTGCTGGCATATCTCCAGTTGAGTTGGTTTTACCCCAAAAGATTACGGTAAAGTCATTCAAGCCAGCCATGGCTTGATGATCGATAGAGATATAGTCGCTAATACTGTTCTTACTGAAATCGGCAGCTCGACAAAATGGACTTGCGATAGAGTTCGTATCAAAAGCAGTGCCATGGTGCCCCCCATCACTACTATCAATAACATCGTTGTCATTATCCCAGCTTAATTCATCAAAGCGCATATCAAGCACGGGATCTAGCGGAATGATACAAGGGTGGGTTTGGGTTATTATTGTTTCAATTTGTGACCCCAACAACACCCCGTCATAGAAGCGCACTTCATCAATATCACCTGAAAAGTATTTTGAGTCGATGGTATTACCAGCGACCAAAACTTTTTGATTGTCATTAAGTCGATTGGTATTGTCAGTATTGAGCGCACTATCAAATTGACCGTTGACATAAATTGCAATAACCCCTGTTTGACCATCTCGCGTGATGGTAATGTGGGTCCATTGGTTAATTTCAATCGGTTGCTTGCCAATTAAAATTTTATCGCCGCTATCACTACCTGTCATAAAGGAAAGTCTATTTTCCCCAGCAATATTTAAACCTGCCACAATAAAGTCATTTTTTAAAGTAGCGGAATCGGACCAAAAAACAGGCTGACCCAAATAGGGTAAATTGCCACTAACAAAATCACTAGTGGGGCGGATCCAACCTGTGATCGAAAAGCTATTACCAAGAGTATTTTGCAATGTTACATGCGCACCAGCACCATCGAATTGGCCATAACGACAAGTTCCTGGATTGCCATTGAACACTGGGGAGCTATTAACAGTTTGCCCTCCGTTTTTAGCAATACCATCATTCGATCCAATATTATCAATAACCTCACCAGTAACGCCTGACCATATTAACTCATCAAATTGCCACTCAGACGTAAGGGTAGCCGCAACAGGTTTAACTACATCCGCCCAGACATCCACGTCATCAATATATACACCATCGTCATTATCATAAGTAAAAATCCCGAACTCATTGAGCATCGGTGCCTGCTTCGGTGCAAACAACTTAACCTGATCATCTACGCAAACTGTTATATCGTTATTGTTGACCACCACTTTAAGATTAAACCAGCTATTTTCATAAAAACCATCAACGCTATCGAGGCGAGTAGCGGCACCAGCACTAACTTTTATTAACTCTAACTGTCGATAATTACCAGGGAAATTAGCGTTGTAACGATAATTTAAACCATATCGTGTCCACCGCGCAATAAAGTAATTTCGATCATCAATAAAGCCAAAAACAATCCCAACGTCATTATTATAATTAGTAGGATCTGGCGAGATGCTACTGCTAATAACAAAGTTTGAGATTAATGTCGGGATCACCTCATCGCTGGCTAATGGGTAAGCCACCATACCAAATTCGTTACTGTACCAATCTGAAATAGAACCATTAATGTGCATTTCACCGTTTACAACATTAAAAACCACACTTTGTTCCTGACCGTTTGAATTGTAAATTGAGTCGTTGGGCCAAGCACTAACACTCCGATTAAAGTTGCGTGCTTGCCAGCCTGATTTTAAGCGCGAAAAATTATCAGAAAATAACAAAGGTGGAAAGTTTGCGGTGCAGATGGTTGACACTGGTGAAGCATCAAAATACTTAGGAGCTATAATGGTGTAATCGTCACGAGAACTTTTCCAATATAACTCCGCTCTTGCTTTATTACGGCGTTCGTTAAACTCCATCCGGATGTCATAATTACGATTTCCCTCTAGGTAAATCGATGATGAATCATTGGTTTTTCTTGATGAATTCCAGTTATTAATTAATAAAACACCATTAATCCATAATTTGACGCCATCGTTGGTCTTAGTTCGAAAATAATAATCCCCAGAGTTAGGGGCCAGTAACTTTCCAGTCCAACGCACCACAAAATAATTATTATTAATGAGATAATTAGGGCTCCCCCATCTCCATAAAAAATCAATATTGTCGTCGATTCGAATTAAATCAGCCTCTCGATTTGGAATAACGGTGGTACTACTTGAGACATTCCAATATTCACCCTTAAGCGCCCCTTTAGTGCTAGGGCTGACCAGCAAACAACAAAAAAGTATTAAAAAAGACAATAACCGCATTAATATTTAGTCCATAAATTATTAGTATCGAACGTTATTCATGCTCTCTAGTTTCAAGAAAAAACGTCGTTGAGTGATAAAATGAAACCCTTATCTTGACCTAGCTTCGACAGCCACTTTGCGTTGCGTGGTAAAGTCACCCGCCTCACATGATGCTGTGCTGGTTATTCGGAAATGGGTAAAGTCTGTTTCAGTAATAAGAAATGACTCACATTCCACCTCTACTTTACAGCCATGAAACGCAACCTGCTCTGACAAATCTAATGTTGACGATTCCGCGCAATTACTCACGCCTGTAAGTGGGAATATCTGTGCTAACGCTCGCTCGGCACCGCTATTAGCAGCATTAAAAGCGCGGGCACCATAGACTTCATAGCCAATTGAGCGGCCGCTGCTTGATTGAATCTTAAAGATGGCTAGCCCTAGCATTCCTAGCACAATAATCACAAAAAGTGCGGTCACTAACATGCTGCCTTGCTGGTGCTTGACTGGTATTTTAAGGAACATTAACAATGTGGACCTCATGAAATAGCTCTAAGTCTTCATCATCATAGCGAAAGACGAAGTTTAACTGAGCAATCGCATTGCGCGTTAAAGTGTCATGATGATAGTTAAAAGGATTATTGTTCACTTGATTTTGCGCCATTAGGCTTACTTGTGCCGAAGCTGGAGGAGGCTGCTGAGGGCCAATGGGCCAATAACTGTCATATCGTATAACATCAGTGCCTTCGACACAGTAACTCACCGCACTACCAATCAGAAAATAACGTTGGGTCGGTGAATCTGACTGAAACTGTACCGAATTTTTAAGACCAATTACCGCCGATGATTTACCCGAGCTGACCACTTGTCCGAGCAAAAAAACTTTGCCACTGCTACCGTCAGGATCGACATAAACTTCGACGGGGTTAAGCGGATACACCACCAATTTATTGCTGGTCGCCAATTCTGGAGTTAACGCTGGCAACACCAAGGTTACCTGGGCTGCGGCGGCTTGTGGCGCGACGGGTAAAACGATATAGGTCGAGCTGGCGCCAATGGCTACAAACTCGATACAGCTACCGTTAACTCGAATACTGTTAGGCAGAGCTTCGCGCAGCTCACGAGTCATCCGGGAAATTAAAAAGCGACTATCACCTATTTGTCGATCACGCCCAACAGTATCTAGGTAGACATCAATCCCAAAGTGAATATAGGAGGTCACCCCGACACTAACTGTCGACAGTATTAGAATAACCACAATTAATTCAATTAAGGTAAATCCTTGTTCCACCCACTGCTTCATCAGTAATTACTCCGATAGGTCGCAAATTTAATTGTTTGTCCACTTGGAGTCGTCACCGTTACTTGAATCAATTTGGCACCGCGACTGGTGATATCGCTATCTTCAATCCCATTAAAATCACTGTCATAGAAAACCACCACATTTAAGGCAAAGTTTTGGTATAAATGTTGACCTGAAATGTTCAATTGATGGTAATCATCAACATCATCAAATAAGTCACGAGTTTCATTATCTGGCCCATTATCTGGCCCCAAATCTCCGGCCAAGGTACACAACGGTGGGTCTGTTTCGTCGCAACGACCCAAACCAAGCCATGGTGTCGAGTTTTCATCGAAAGGCTTTGCTTGTATTTCATTAATTAAGGTATTAGCCAGCTCAGTAGCGCGTATTTGATAGATTGGATCGATGCTACGTTGCACCTGGGGAAAAATCAGCGAAGTCATCATGGTCATCGCGACAGCAAACACCACAATGCCGATGATGAGCTCGATTAGGGTAAAACCCTGCTGTTTATTGGGCATGGACATAGCCCTCTGGTTCAATGATGATCTTTAATGCCTCACTGCCAACAATATCAATAACGCAGCCGCCAGCACAATCGCCGCCAGCGACAATTTTACCATCGTTATCAAAGCGTAACTTCAGTGTCCTGCCATTCCCGATGCTAACAAGGACATCGTCGAGTTCAATCACATCATTAGGGGCCAGCGAAATATCATTGAAATCAGTCGAGTTAGCCAAGCCAAATTGAGAGGGGGTAATAATCAGATTGTGACAATGACCAAGCTGGTTCATTGCTTGCATCTGGACTAATCTTAATTGCCCTAACAATTGGTCACGAATAGTATAAGCGGTAAATTCAGAGCGGCCAAAAAGTTTCGGAAATACCCCTACCGCTAAAATAGCAATTAGCAACATTGTTAAAACTAATTCAATTAAGGTAAAACCCCGTAACTTACTCATTGTGCTTATCTGCTTAATTCTATTAATTCTATTAATCTTAATTTAACCGATTTATCTTCACAGCACCACCGACAATAGCCAATGATGCCCCAAGATCAAAAAAAGGAACCGCAGTTCCTTTTTTATTAATCAGTATTTAAACTAGCACTTGTCGACATCAATTGTAACTTTAGCTTTATCGCTCGACGCTGCTGACGTTGCTTCAACATATTTGACATAGCATTCACTAGCTTCTACAAGTGTGCCACTGCCATATGTTAGCCCAGCAGCATAAACGTAGGCAGTCCCTGCAGGATCAATCTTTACAGCAAAGTCAGTGGTTTCAAAACCTGCAGCCTCTGTTAACTCATCGCTAAGTGCAACAGGATAGCCATATGCTGTTAAAACATTATCAACCTCAGGTGCATCAGTCCCTCCTTTTGCTTTTTTCTCATCACCTTGCAAAGCCGACTTAGCATAAGTAATGTTCATCGCGCCAGCAATCGACCCTTTTACGCCTTGTAATAGTGCTCCACGTGCATCGCCTTGCATATCAATAAATTTAGGCGCTGCGGTAACCGCTAGAATACCTAAAATAATAATCACGATAATTAATTCAATTAATGTAAAACCTTGAGATTTTTTCATGTTACTTCCTTTAAAAATTTGTAATGAATAACCTATTTGCAGTTATGATAATATAAATTTAATTGATCAACCAAACATATTTGTTAAATATTATTGATTGTTGCTAAAAACTTGAACTTGGCCAGTTGCCGAATTATAAGTAAAGTTGTTGCCAACATTAATATCGCTACTCGCAGGAATTCCTGTTTCTTTATTTAGACTCAATGTCGCCACTAAGTGATAAACACAGAGGTCAAATACTGTGCCGTTGTCGGTCGAGCCAGCAGCTGATTCTACGCTGATGTAATATCTTACATTACTGGCGTCATTGTTTTCAACCACACTACGGACAGGGCTTTGCATTACCCGGTCAAATACTGTTTTGCAGGCTAGCGCACTCATTTGATTGGGCGCTAAATTACTACCAGAGCCTCCCGAACCCGCAGTAGGAAAACCAAAGGCGTTAACCTGAACCTTGGTTGATGTCATAGTGATATAAGCATCATTGCCCGATGGGCGTCCTTCAATTTCCCATTCGGCCCTAACCAAGCCTACTGCAGCCGCAAAACCACCAGCAACACCTTCAACGGCAGCATCTTCGGCCTGTTCGGTGATATTTAAAAATCGTGGCAAGGCAGTAACGGCCAATAAGCTCAAGATGACTACAACTATAATTAATTCTATTAATGAAAAGCCTTGGTGTTTTCTCATGTTAAACCTCGTGTTACGCTAAAATTATTGACCCAATGAGTATCTTAAATACCCGATAACGTTGAGTACGTTAAACATGACGCTGAACTTGTAGCATCACAAATTTGACACTCAATGTCACCATTTTTATGGTGGTTAGCGCGGGTTAATACCCGCACACTTGCTTCATTTACTTCAACATTAATCACTGTGGCCCATAATACTAAGCAATACTTTGATTGTTTAGTATTGTTAATCGATGGCCAACCTAAGTTAGACACTTTAAAGATCTGTGAATTTTTCACTTCACCGTGCTGTTCAAAAAAAACAAACTCGACCTCAGATTGTCGCCCTTCCAGTAACCATTGTGCTTTGATCAACGATAATGTGTGGGTAAAATTTCGCTGCTCCATCTCAAAATTCACCGCATCGACGATCGGTTTATTATTAAAATACGCTTTCATGACAAATATGATGATGAGCAGCATCAATATGATCACAATAATCAAACGAAACAAACCGACACTAGAGTTATTGGGTGTCATTGCCATTACTTTTTCATCGCCGACATCATGTCCCACATTGGCGTAAATATACCTAACGCCAAAATTAGGACCATGCCAGCCACAATCATAATTAAAATCGGTTCTATTTTCGCGGTGAGACTTTTTAAATCAAAATCTACTTCACGTTCATAATACTCCGCCATGTTAGTCATCATCTGCTCCAATTGCCCAGTTTCTTCACCCACGGCAATCATTTGCAACACCAATGGGTTAAATAATTCTGAATTTGAACCAACTCGTAATAAACTTTCTCCAGCGCGAATACCGACGCCCATGTTGTTGATACGATCTTTCATAAAGGCATTATCCACCGCGTCCCCAACCAAACTAAGCCCTTGCAATAATGGTACGCCCGCCGTCAACATCATCGAAAAGCTACGGCCAAAGCGCGCCAACAAGGCTCGTTCAATAATACTGCCAACAATTGGGATCCTAAGCTTTTTACGATCCCAAATTAATTTTCCTTTATCAGACGCCATCCACCGCTTAACCCAAGCAAATGAAATGACTGTTGCGCCCAATAACGCAGGCCAATAATTGACAAAAAAGGATGATGTTGCCAGTAACGTTCGGGTGGTCCATGGTAACTCAACCCCAAATTTATTAAACATTTGGGAAAAAACGGGGATCACAAAAATATTCAACACGACCATTGCGCCCACTAACGCCAATAATACAAATGTTGGATAGCGCATCGCCGCTTTAATTTGTTTACGGGTTTCTTGTTCTCGCTCTAAATATTTGGCTAGCTGATCAAATGCGAGGTCTAGTTGGCCGGTATTTTCACCAACATGAACTAAGCTCACCACGATTTGACTAAATACTTGAGGTTGTTTAGCCAATGCGCTTGATAACGTTCGTCCAGATTCTAAATCTTCCAACACCGCAACCAATGCTTTGGTCATAAGAGGGTTGCTAGCACTGTCTCGTAAGCCTGAAATAGCCCTCATCACGGGAATTCCCGCCGTCATTAAGCTGTACATTTGGCGCGAAAATATCACTAATTCATCTAAGGTAACTGGGCGACGAAATAATATTTCAAGCGACAGACCTTCAGCTGTTTCTTTAATTGCTTTAACTTCAATCGGCGTCAAACCACGACCTAACAGGATTGAGGCAACTTGATTAGGATCCGTACCCTCCATTTTCCCTGAAACCTGCTGACCTCGACGATCCCGTGATTTGTAGCTAAACATTGCCATTTGTTACACCACTGTCTTGACGGGAGCAAGCGTGCTATTTGATTGCTCTGCCAGTCGCAACACCTCACTAATCGGAATGTCTCCCGCCAGTGCAATGTCTAATGCCGCTGTCGCCATCGGCACAAAGCCCCGACTGATGCGAGCTGCTACGATAAATGCATCTGGATCATCTTGGCGCAGCGCTTGAGCCATGTCGGCGTCTATTTCAAGAAATTCAAACACCCCAATTCGGCCACTACAGCCGGTTAGGCTACAACGTTGGCAGCCACGTCCTTTATAAAATGTGTGCTGCGTGAGATCAATATCAGTAACGTGATCAAGCCAGTTAATTTCGGTGGTAGTAATAGGATGGGTTTCTTTGCAATACTCGCATATTTTTCGCACTAAGCGCTGAGCAATAATTGCCCGCAATGAACTTGCGACTAAATACCCTGCGGCTCCCATGTCCGTTAACCTTAATGCACTGGATACAGCGTCATTGGTATGCAACGTCGATAATACTAGGTGACCCGTTAAGGCGCCTCGTAAACCAATTTCGACTGTTTCATGATCACGCATTTCACCAATCATTAAGATATCAGGATCTTGTCTTAACGTGGTTCTTAAAACACTTGAGAAATCCAACCCGATCTTAGGATTGACCTGGACCTGGTTTATTCGTGGCAGCCTATATTCCACAGGGTCTTCAACCGTGATGATTTTTTTGCCAGGTTCATTTAGTTCGTTTAAGACGCCATAAAGCGTGGTTGTTTTACCGCTACCTGTCGGGCCTGTTACTAAGATCATGCCATGAGGACGGCTCATTTGATAACGGAGCTTTTCTTTCATTGCCTCTGGCATACCCGTTTTATCCATGCCCAAAATACCAGCAGACTGGTCGAGTAATCGCATAACCACTGATTCACCAAACTGTACTGGCATTGTCGATAAACGGATATCGATGCTATGACCTTTAATTTTGATATTAAAACGACCATCTTGCGGTAAACGTTTCTCTGAGATATCCAAACTAGCCATTAATTTCAGTCTTAACACCAATGCACTCGCGATATTGGCCTCATTGAGTATGCTTTCTTGCAAAATCCCGTCGACACGCTGACGGATCCGAACCAGTTTTTGCTCTGGTTCGATGTGAATATCAGACGCTTTAATCTGAACGGCATCTTCAAAAATTGACTGTAACAGCTTTACAACAGTGGCATCTTCATTAGAGTCCGAGAGCCCGGCAAGCTCAAATTCTTCTTCATCGCCATGCTCTTCGCTTAATTTCTCAGCAAAGGAAGCAATATCTTGGGTTCGTCGATATAGCTGATCGAAGGACTCTAACAATTGTACTTCAGTAATAGCCGCCAGCTTTATTTGCTTGGGCGACAAGATCAATTCGACTGCGTCGACCGCATTTAAATCAGCAGGATCACTCATCGCAAGCGTCACAACAATACCATCATCCTCAATCACCAACGCCCTGTGGCGACGAGCATGCACTTCTGGTAATTGCTGAACGATATTGGGATCAATCCGACGCTCACTGATATTAATCAGTTCAATATTTAATTGCTGAGCCAAAAAGGTTAATAGTTGCAGCTCGGTTAGATAACCGAGCTCGATTAGTGCCGCACCAAGTTTTTTTCCTGACTGGCGCTGCGAGCCAAGGGCATCCACTAATTGCGGATCTGTAATAATATTCTCATGGACAAGTAAATCGCCCAAACGCATCCTTAGTTTGGGTTTTGCCATTGTTGTCTCGCTGTGGTTGAACTGATAATTGTTGAGCTGATGATTGTTGATCTTGCAGTCGCAAAATCCTTTCCACAGCATAATTCTTTAATATATCGCTGGTATTAGCTAATTGAGAAAACTGAATATAACGCGATAATGCCAAGTCGATTTTTCCCTGACCATCTAACGCGATGGCTAATCCAATTAACCATTTTTCGTTTTGTCCATTTCGGGTCACTAGAACCTGATAATTTAATTCAGCTTGATGCCATTGTTGTAATTGTTGAGCCAAAGACCCCGCCAAGGCTAAATGCGGGTTCTCGCTCGTGTCAACCAGATATGGCTGGCGTAAGGCATCGAGTGCCTGATGTCGATTATTAGTTTGGAGATAAATATTTGCCGCTAGGATCTGATAAGGCTGATACTTTGGAAATTGGTTAATCGCTTTGTTTAAGATATCTAGCGCAATATCTGTTTTAACCTGAGCAACCAAGCTTAAGGCTAAATGTTCGCGAGACGGATGATAATCAGCTTGAGCCAATAAGCTTGCGCGCCATAAATCTTGCGCTGTGCCGTAAAAACCTTGACGCTGCTGCTCGATTGCCTGTTTAAATTTCAACTGCGCCAATTGAGCCAAGGTTAACTTAACGGGTTTAATGGTTAGTTGCTCGGTATGTTCGAACTGAGCAACCTGTGGTTTTTTCTTAAGGGCTGCCGTTGTTGCCACAATGACCTGAAGTGGGGGGGTTGACGTTACTATCAACTTAGGTTGACTAGCTATCACATCCTTGATTTCTACTGGTTTAACAACAGAAGGGACCGATGTTGGCAGCTCCACAGCGGTTTCCTGTGGCGCAGTAATCGCAACTTGAGTTACTGCTGCAGCAGGCAAACTCAAAGCAGCAGGTTTAGCCACTTTGATATTATATTGGTACCAATATATGCCACCGCTGGCCGTTAGAATCGCAATAATCACAATGGCCGCAAGCCACTTCACTTTTGATCGTGGCTGTTCAAGCTCAAGTGCGGTAAATTTTTTTGGATCTAATGCGTGGCTTTTATTTTCACGTTGCTCAAGGTCATTTAAGACTTGATTAATAATGCTCATATTAACTCACCTGTAGTAAGCCAGTAGCAAATGCCAAGTAATAGCCCAATAGTGACGGTCATGACAGTACCAAGTACCTTAGGTGACATCGGTTGCTTAGCATCAACGGTATCCAAAATAGACTGCTTAATGTAATTAGGCTTAACGAGTCGCTCTCCCTTGGCAAAACACAGCAGTAACGCTTTATGACACAAAATATTGACTAACCTTGGGATGCCAAAGCTAGCAATTGCTATTTGCTTAGTTTGTGATTTAGTAAACACTGCTGCACCTTGATAGCCAGCGACTTTCATTCGGTACCCAACATAATGGCAGACCTCGGCTTCAGTCATACTTCGCAATTGGTAAGAAAACGAAATACGCTGTCTTAATTGCCGAAACTTTTTACGTCCGAGTCGCTCATCAAGCTCAGGTTGACCAAATAATACCACTTGCAGTAGTTTTCGGCGCTCGGTTTCTAAGTTAGTAAAAAGACGTAGTGCCTCTAAACTTTCATCGGGCAATGCCTGAGCCTCATCCAAGATAACCACGACCGCTTTGCCTTGAGCCGCTAATTTGAGTAAGTGCTGCTGGAGCATTTGGGTTAACTGTTGCTGATCTATATTGGATGAATATGTTAAGCCTAACTCAACAGCCACCGCCCATCTTAACTCGCCAGGAGTTAAATATGGATTGGGAATATAAGCCACAGCGAAACCATCAGGCAATTCATTAAGTAGTTTACGACAGATTAACGTTTTTCCAGTCCCCACTTCGCCCGTCACTTTAATAAAACCCTCACCTTGCTGCAAAGCAGAGGTAAGCACCTGCAGTGCCTCAATATGAGGCTTAAGATTTAAAAAAAAATCGGTATTAGGCGTTAAGGTAAAAGGTAGCTCACGCATTCCAAAGTGATATAAATACATCAGCTGTTACCGTTCCTCATTAGGATACCAGCCTTGAATAAGCTGTCGGGATTGATCGA
This sequence comes from Gammaproteobacteria bacterium, assembly GCA_013214885.1. Taxonomy (GTDB): domain Bacteria; phylum Pseudomonadota; class Gammaproteobacteria; order Enterobacterales; family Psychrobiaceae; genus Psychrobium. Next base: position 3,581 of record JABSRS010000031.1, on the reverse strand, counting down.
GCTGTTTTTCCCAAGTGCCAGGTTCAACAATGACAGGACGAATCAAAATAATCAGTTCGGTCTTCTTAACCATTTCACTGCGACTGGTAAATAACTCACCTAGCAATGGGATAGAACCAAGCAGCGGAACTTTTGATTCATTATCAATGGTCCGAGAGCTCATTAGCCCCCCTAATACCACGATATCACCACTTTCGGCACGAATAATCGTATCAGTTTCACGAATTGAACTGTTTGCTAAAGGTAACTGAAAGGTGCCACTTTGCAATTCAATAACTTTTTGTTGCTCAACAACATCGATTACAGATGGATGAACATGCAGTAATATCCGTCCTCTTTCATCGATTTGCGGAGTAACATCGAGAGCAATGCCAGAGAAAAAAGGCGTTAACTCAATATTAGGATTACTGACAACGCTAGTGCCAACATTACTTGATGATGAAGATATATCGGTAACAAAGTACTCATCATTACCAACTTTTATCACCGCCTTTTGGTTATTTAACGCCGTGATGCGGGGACTAGAAAGCACATTGACATCGCCCTGAGTTTTTAGCAAATTAACCACACCACTGAAGTTTATATTTGAAAATGTCAGTGACGCGACTCCGCCTAATGTTGAACTAATAACATCTGACACCTTGCCTGATGAAGTAGAAAAACCAAAATTGGTGATATTATTTGTACCCGTGTGGGTCAATATATTTTGCCATTCGATACCCTGCTGATAACTATCACTTAAGGTAACTTCAATAATTCTGGCTTCTAATATGACCTGGCGTTGGATATTGCGCTCTGCCCGAGCAAGGTAATCTTTAACAATTTTAATTTCATTGGGATAAGCACGGACAGTTACCATTCCAGCGTGTGGGCTGATTAATACCTGACGACCTTCCCCCGATATCAAACTAGTCAATGTTTGCTCTAATTCCTGCCAATAATCAGTTTCGGTGCGTGATTCAATAAAAGTACCATTGGCTCCAGAGTTCGAGTTACCCCGCGAAGATCCAGAATTATTAGAAGAGTTATTAGAGCCAGATGAATTCGATGAGTTATTCTGGCTTGAATTATTATTGGCCCTTTCAGTTAAACCACCAGACGTAATACTCGTTTGTGAAATACCATTTCGCTTAATCATTAAATAATTAAAGTTAATGGTTTGAGTGACTAAAGACGCTGGTAAAACTTGAATAATCCGCCCTGTTCTTTTAATAATAAAACCGTAAAGATCCGAGACAGAATCGATCGTCTCTTGGAGCGTAACCTGTTTTAACTGTAATGAGATTTTTCCCGTCAGATCTGGGTGAAAGACAACGCTAAAAGGAGTCTGGGCAACTAAGTTTGAAAAGAACTGCCTAACATTGACGGAATTAGCAGCAATATCAAAACGCGGCTGTGCTGGTGCCAATTTTTGATTGAGAACCATTTTCTTAGGTTTTATCGCTTGCGAAACACTATCGGGTACCGAAAACGTCTTTATTTCATTACTTACTGAAATAGGGACATTAAGCGCTTTTCGGATCTGTTGTTTCTCGTGCTCTATTGGTGTCATCTGACAGCTAGCGATAAAAGTACCACTAATTATTATAATTGCTCTTTGTAAGCCAATAATTGACATTATCGTCTACCCTCTATTCGAAATTTTAACCACTGAATGGCCAAATAAATGCAGCTCTTTACCAGAGCGAAAAATGACTTTATCAAGTAAAATAATTTTCACTTGTTCTTTGCCAATATATTGACCTGCGTTATAGGTGCGTCCATTAATGACCGCAACTCTTTTACTCGCTAATAATTTTATGACTTCAAGATTCAAGCTAGTACTCGCCGCTTTAACCGATATTGAGTTGCCTTTCGCTCGATACTGACTTGGTTTCGTCGGATCGATTTGTGAATGAGCGTTTAGGCTAATCAAACAAATCAAGAAAATCACAATAATTTTATTTATTAACACCAATAAACTCCTTATCGGTACTCAATGTAAAGACCTTTACTGTCGCATTAGCTTTTGGGTATTCAGCAACTGAGTAATTAATCGAACCCCACAGTATACTGCTATTTGAACGCTCTATTTGTTGAAGAAAACGTAAAATAGAAAAATAGCCACCTTCAACTTCAACCTTCACAATATGTTTATATAACAGAGGGGTAGCTTGCTCTGACTCTTTGCTTGTACTATTTGGTATCGTAAATAAGATCGGCTGAGGAGGCGTCGAGCCAAAGCCCATTAGCTTGAGTTGATTGTTCTCTTTTAATAACGACTTTAAAACGGTAACCATTTCAGTTTTAGCAACTAAGGCCAACTCTTGGTTGATCAATTTAGACTTTATGCTTTGCTGTTGCCCTTTTAATCGAACGATTTGTTGCTTCAATTCACCATTCATTTCTTTGCTTAAGGCAAGTTCAATATCTCTAATTTGTGTTTGCGTCCGTTTTATTTTTTGCATAAGCGATGTATTGATTTTTAGTTGTTTTTGCCATGAATTAAGCTGCGGCTCAACGACTAAAAAAAAACTGAGCATAACGATTACAACCAAACCCGTTACCAGTACCAGTACTTTTTCACGCGTTGTTAATTGTTGATATTTTTCGGATACATCACTCAAGTTCATGGCAATACCTGCTGGGTACTCTGCTTAAGCTCATTATTAAAAAGAAACTTCAAATGGTCATTTTCACGCTTTATTTCTAATGATGAAAAGTCTTGACCTGCCAGATACTTATTACGACTTAAGCCCTCAAGCCATGTTGGGATGTCTTTTGAGTAAATAGCTCCACCTACCAATTTCAATTGATTTTGGTTCACTGAAATCTCAGTCAACCAAACATTATTAGCATTTAGCTTGGATAAAGCATCAAAAACGCCAGAAAAACCATTACTATTGGCTCGGGTTTGGCCTTTAATCGCCGCTAGTACTCTGTTGTCTGCTGTTATTTTTTTAAGTAAGGCTGCTTTAATTGACGTCAATTGTTGCTTATCATTTTTGGCAGAATACTCAGCAATTTTAGTCGCTAATAGCTGTTGCTGTTGCTCAAGTCTGTTTGTCATCTGTTGATGAAGGTTCGCTGCTTGATAATTTAATATAAAGATCCCAGCCGATGTAATAACAACCAACCCAGCAACAACAGACCACAGCGTTAACAACGATGTCAGCGGCAACACTTCTTTTACTGGTTTGAGTTTTTCTACATATAAATTTATCCGTGTTTTCATTTACTCTCCAGCCCCAGATCTAGCTCTGAAAGCCCCGCAACATTTAATGGGAATCGGTTTAATTCATGATCATTGTGAGGTGTAGATTTCTGCACTTTAATATCGAAGAACTCTTGAAGATTAACGACCATATGATCTAAATCGAAATTCTGAACCACGATATATATAGACTCAATGGTATCAAGCCTTAGTTGCCCGACGGCATAGTCAATCGAACGTTGAATTTCCAATCCCAAGTTAGTAAGCACATCCAACGAAAAATCTGACTCACTCATTTGATGCAAGTTGTCGTAGCCATGGATCCTACGACTAAAACAAAGTTTGCCATTCTCAACTATCGCGATCAGAACCTGAGAGCCTGGCATGT
>JABSRS010000308.1 GCA_013214885.1 Gammaproteobacteria bacterium | reverse complement strand
GCGATAGAAAATCGGATGCGTTATCTCTCTGACGATTGTCAATGGCAATCACCGATCACCTCACCAGAATGGGGCTATCGCCGTCGAGCTAGAGTCGGCGTTCATGTCAATAAACGTGGCGATTTGGCACTTGGCTTTCGACAACGCGCCAGTAATGACTTAGTTAATATTAGTCAATGTCCCGTGCTGGTTGAGCCCTTTCAAGCACTATTTACGCCATTGACCCAATTGGTTGAGCAACTCAAGGCTAGGGACAAAGTCGGTCACTTGGAGTTTATCGCACCTGATAATGGTCTTTTTATTATCATTAGGCTATTAACTGAGTTATTGGCAGAAGATCGCGCATTACTGGCTACTTTCTCAAGCGAACACCAGCTGACCTTCTTAATTGAAGATAACGATGGCAACATTTTAGATTTAGCGGGTAAGCAACCTTCACCATTACATTATCAGCTTAATGGCGATATATTGGCGTTTAACGCGGGTGACTTTATTCAAATTAATGCTCAGGTTAATCAAAAGATGGTTGATCAGGCCGTGGATTGGTTAGAGCTGAAGACCACCGATAAAGTATTAGACCTATTTTGCGGGATTGGTAATTTCAGTCTTAGTATCGCCAAAAAATCGCAATTGGTTGTTGGTGTTGAGGGGGTAAAGGAAATGGTTGAGCAGGCGAGCCATAATGCTACTGCCGCAGGACTGTCTAATATTAGTTTCTATCACAGTGATTTATCACAGCCTTTGGCTGATCAAGCTTGGTACAGTCGTAAGCTCGGTGAACAAGTGGATAAGATTTTACTCGATCCTGCGCGCGATGGCGCAACGGCGATCGTCGAACAACTGTCAAAACTAAAGCCGAGTATCATTGTTTATGTTTCTTGTGAGCCCTCATCGTTAGAGCGTGATAGCAAAGTAATTATCGATCAAGGCTATAAACTTGAAAAAATGTGCGTTATGGATATGTTTCCACAAACAACTCATTTAGAATCAATGGCACTATTTAGAAAAATCTAGTTGATGTAGTAAGGAAATACCATGGTTTCGATTCGTGAAGGTCACTTAGACGGTGCGTTTAATTTAGATATCTGGGTAACCAAATTTGGATTAGCACAGTCAGCTCAACACCAGTTGGGCTTGCTTTATCTTAGCTTGGCGGAAATAGCTGCGGCTAAACCTGACCAGCAAGTACTGCTTAATAAAGCCCGTGAAATGGCTGAAATATTGCAAAGCATGCAGTTAGACTTAGATACGCTTAGAGCCGCATTACTGTATCCATGGTATGAGCAGGGATTAATTGACCAAGAAACTATTGTTAAATTTAGCAGTGAGTCGGTTTACGCGTTAGTGTGCAATGTCTCTGAAATGGCGGCAATAAAAACCTTGCATGGTCAAGGGCGTAACTTGTCGGGGGTTCAAGTTGATAACTTGCGCCGGATGTTAATGGCGATGGTTGAAGATGTTCGCGCGGTCGTGATTAAGCTGGCCGAGCGCGTTGCCTACTTACGTGATATCAAAAACGCCGAAGAAGAGATTCGGGTGCTTGCTGCTCGCGAAATATCAGAGGTGTCCGCCCCGCTTGCCAATCGACTTGGTATTGGTCAATTAAAATGGGAATTAGAAGATATTTCATTTCGTTATCTTCATCCTGTTATTTATAAAAAAATTGCCAAGTTACTCGATCAGAAACGTTTAGAGCGCGAGTCGTATATTGAAAAGTTTGTTGGTACTTTATCCGATGAGTTTAATAAACTATCGATAAAAGCTCAGGTATATGGCAGGCCTAAGCATATTTATTCCATTTGGAAAAAAATGGACAAAAAGCAACTTTCATTTGACGAGCTCTATGATGTTCGCGCGATAAGAGTGGTGGTTGATCAATTACAAGACTGTTATGCCGCTTTAGGTTCGATCCATTCCTTATGGCACCATGTGCCGAGTGAGTTTGATGATTACGTCGCCAACCCTAAACCTAATGGCTATCAATCTATTCATACCATCGTTGTTGGGCCTGAAGGGCGAACGATTGAAATTCAAATCCGCACTGAACAGATGCACAATGATGCCGAAATGGGCGTTGCTGCGCACTGGCGCTATAAAGAGGGCGTTGGCGCGACCAAGGCCAGTAGTTTTGAGGATAAAATTGAGTGGTTACGCAAGATCTTAGCGTGGCAAGATGATGTTAAGGGCAGTGGCAATCTGGCAGAAGAAATACGCTCACAAGTATTTGATGACCGCATTTACGTTTACACTCCCTCAGGTGAAGTGATTGATTTACCCAATGGTTGTACCCCGCTTGATTTTGCTTATTATATCCACTCTCAAGTTGGTCATCGTTGCATAGGGGCAAAAATAAATCAACGGATTGTGCCGTTTACCTACCAGCTCCAAACTGGCGAGCAGGTTGAAATATTAACCAGTAAGGAGCCTAACCCCAAGCGAGATTGGTTAAATCCAAGGCTTGGTTATGTTCATTCCGCGCGTTCTCGGGCTAAAATTCAACACTTCTTTAAAGCGCAGGACAAAGAAAAGAATTTAACGGCTGGTCAAGAAATTTTGGAACACGAACTATCGCGTGTTGGGTTGAAATTAGAAGACGCCAATATGGCCGTCAAAAAATATAACTTAAATACCGTCGATGATTTGATTATTTCGGTCGGTTGTGGCGATATTAAAATTAATCAATTGATTAATTTTCTGCAATTAAAGTTACAACCTAAGGTTGAATCCGAACCCGTTGCATTTAAAAAGCAGCGGGTTAGTCAAGTTGATAACCGTAGTGAAGTGGTGGTTGAAGGGGTCGGTAATTTATTGACTCATATTGCTAAGTGTTGCCAACCAATTCCAGGCGATAGTATTGATGGTTTTATCTCCCAAGGCAAAGGAATTTCGGTCCATCGCCAAGATTGTGAACAGCTAAAAGAAATGCTAAAGAATGCACCAGAAAGAAATGTTGAAGTTAACTGGGGGAGTGATTCAACATCTGGCTACTCGCTAGATGTCACTGTGTTTGCCAATGACCGTACTGGTTTGGTCAGAGATATCACCGCAATTATAGCCAACGAAAAAGTCAGCTTACTCGGGATGAACACTCGCACTAACGTTCACACTCAAGTCGCTGTCGTAGAATTAACGATCGAAGTCGCTAGTCAGGATGTATTAACCAGAGCACTGACAAAACTCGCGTCAGTTGAAGACGTTTTTGAGGTAAAAAGACGTTAGGCATTAGTTAATAGAAATCAAGTTACTATGATAATTCACTAGTATTTCTTTAGGGGATTGGCTAGAGTGAATTAAGCTAAAATGATAGGAAAGTATGAAATGGTAGAGCAAATTTTGATGAGGGTGTTGAAAGGCGAAAATCGTTACGCTTAGATATGGAACATCACCTTGTCACCATTTGGGGGCCCAATCAATCCTCAATGAAACAAGTGGTATGTGTTGATGTTTGTAATGGCGGGTGAGTTTAAATGTCGACACACCAATCATGGTCGATACCGTCATTGATGTGATGTTAACCCCCGCTGATACCGAGAGTCCTAAGCGTAAAGCTAAAGTGTTGCGTTGTATTAAACAAGACACTGGCTGGTATCTGATTGGTTTACATTTCATAAAATAGTAATAGGGAAATATTATGTTATTCTCGTTGGTGGAGAGAAGGCTGGGAGCGGTAAAAGCTGTTTAGCTCAAAACCTTGCGGTGTATTTTGCACTGTATGAAAAAAGCTAGTGTCTTAATGTCTGTTGCCTACCATGTGTTGATCCCATTAAGGCCAAAGCCGAGACTTAAAAACTGTGCCTCATATGGAGGACGTACTTTCAACCTGTAAAATGGTTAATCTCAAGATGAATGCATCGTTTGTTATCACCTAATGCCCATCATTCCCAAATCAAGCCAAGCGAATTATTGAGGCTAAAGAAGTTTGTCGTTCATTTGGGATCAATGTATTAGACGCTATTACCTATAGTCGAAATTTATACGATGATAGTGAAGAAGATGGTAAATCGGTGATTGAACTTGAGCCTGATGGCAAAGCCGCTGCAGAAATAATTGCTATTGCAAAAGAAATTTTAGCAATAGAACCGGACAATAGTTATGAGTTTAGCTGATTTAAAAAGCAACAAACCAAAGTCAAAGTCAAGAAATTAAGTGTTTAAGACTTTATCGACGACGCGAAAGC
>JABSRS010000307.1 GCA_013214885.1 Gammaproteobacteria bacterium | reverse complement strand
GAGCAAGCTAGCCGTGAAGTGTTTTTTGGACCGATGATGAAAGCTGGCGGAACAGGGGGAGTGATTGTGATTAACCGTGATGGCGATATTGCGCTGACCTTTAATACCCCAGGGATGTATCGTGGATCACGTGTTAAAGGGTCCAAAGCGCAAGTTAGTTTATTCAAATAAGCTATTTGACGAAAGATTAAGCCTGAGCCTACTTAATTTTTTGTGAATATTTTGCTATGATCAGGTTTTTATTTCCGATGATTGTAGCACCTTGACCACTCCAACTACACCGAATGAACAAATCGACGACCAAGCCATTTCAACTGCTCAAATGAATGAGTTGGTTAGCCAAAGCCATTTTTGTATGTTGCTTGATGGGATTAAAATTCGTGCCCGTGTCCGTGGCTTACGTAAACTCAAGCACATTAAACGTCAACAAGCGACGTATCAGAAAATAGTCCATGACTTAGATCGTGGCATGGCCCGTTATGCTAAGCGTTGTTGTGATATCCCTAGCCTAAATTATCCGCAAGGATTACCGGTTAGCCAATTAAAAGATAAAATTGCTAAGGCAATCACCTCTAATCAAGTGGTGATAGTTGCAGGTGAAACGGGATCGGGAAAAACCACCCAGTTACCGAAAATCTGTTTGGAGGTTGGTCGCGGTTTAAAAGGTTTGATTGGTCATACGCAACCTCGACGTTTAGCAGCGCGCAGCGTGGCGGATCGCATCGCCAGTGAATTAAATACCGAACTGGGCGAAGCGGTCGGTTTTAGAGTTCGTTTCGCCGATAAGCTCAATGACAATACCTACATCAAGTTAATGACTGATGGTATTTTATTAGCTGAAATTGCGCATGATCCTTTCTTAAATCGTTATGACACCATTATCATTGATGAAGCGCACGAACGCAGTCTCAATATCGATTTTCTACTGGGGTATTTAAAACGTTTATTGCCAAAGCGTCCTGATCTAAAGATTATTATTACCTCTGCGACCATTGATACCAAGCGTTTTTCTGAACATTTCAATAATGCGCCAGTGATCGAGGTGAGTGGTCGAACCTACCCAGTAGAACTGCGTTATCATCTTGATGAGCACAACCAAGATAAGGATCAGCTGCAATCAATCTTTGATGCGGTTGATGAGTTGTGCGCCGAGGGACCAGGCGACATCTTGATTTTTATGAACGGTGAGCGCGAAATTCGTGATACCAGTGATGCCTTGTCGAAACGTCGGCTGCGAGACACTGAAATATTACCGCTTTATGCTCGGCTTAGTTATAGCGAACAATCAAAGATATTCAAGCTCGGCAGGGGTCGACGGATTATTCTAGCGACCAATGTTGCGGAGACTTCGTTGACGGTGCCAGGGATTAGATACGTTATTGATCCAGGTACCGCGCGGATCAGTCGTTATAGTTACCGGACTAAGGTGCAACGTTTACCCATTGAGCCCGTTTCTCAAGCGAGTGCCAACCAGCGTAAAGGTCGTTGTGGCCGCGTAGCCGAAGGTATTTGTATCCGGTTATATAGTGAAAGCGATTTTGACTCTCGCCCGCTCTTTACCGATCCTGAAATTATCAGAACCAATCTTGCCTCGGTAATATTGAAAATGATCTCGTTGGGTCTAGGAGATATTGAAGCGTTTGACTTTGTGCAGCCACCTGACAGTCGTAACATTAAAGATGGCATTAGCTTGCTCGAAGAGATTGGCGCGCTGTCAAAAGATCGCAAAGTGTGTGCACGTGACCTATCACTGTCAGAAATAGGATTACAAATAGCAGCTCTGCCGATTGATCCCCGTTTGGCTCGGATGGTCATTGAGGCTAAATCTAATGGTTCGTTAAAACAACTTCTGATCATCACTGCGGCGTTAAGCATTCAAGATCCGCGAGAAAGGCCACTCGATTTCAAGCAAAAGTCAGATCAATGCCATCAGCGCTTTATTGATAAAGACTCAGACTTTGTCGCTTTTGTTAATTTATGGACCCATATTCAACAGCGCCAACAAGAGCTCTCTAACAGTCGTTTTCGTAAAATGTGCCGTGACGAGTTTTTGTCTTATATGCGAGTTCGAGAATGGCAAGATTTGTATGCCCAACTCGAACACGTGCTTAACGAACGTGGGATTGAGGTTCCAGATAATGACAGTGATAGCGACAGTATTCACCAAGCGATATTGTCAGGATTATTAAGTCATATTGGTTTTAAAGATCAAAACAATGAGTTTATGGGGGCACGGAACTCGAAGTTTTATGTTTTCCCTGGCTCAGCACTCGCCAAAAAATCCCCCAAGTGGTTAATGGTGTCAGAGCTGGTTGAGACTTCACGATTGTTTGGCCGGGTGGCAGCAAAAATTGATCCGCTGTGGATCGAACCTTTGGCGGGTGAGCAAGTAAAACGCAGTTACTCTGAACCTCATTTTGAGAAAAAACAGGGAAGGGTGGTTGCCTTTGAACAGGTGGCACTCTTTGGCTTGATTATTGTCGCGAAACGTAAAGTTAGCTATGACAAAATTAAACCGGTTGAAGCACGTGAAATATTTATTCGTCAAGGCTTGGTTGAAGGGCAACTTTCAATCAAAGATTCTTTTTATCGTAATAATCTCAAGTTAATTGATCAAATAGAGGCGTTGGAGCACAAATCACGTCGTCGTGACATTTTGGTTGATGAAGAGACTCTATTTGAGTTTTATGACGCCAAGCTACCTGAACAAATCTGTAGTGAGCAGCATTTAACCAGTTGGTGGCGTAAAGAAGCAAAAGAACAGCCCAAGCTGCTTGATTTTGACCTTGACCAACTGACACGTGATGGCGCGAGCGAAGTAACAGATAATGACTTTCCTGATCAGTTTTCGCAAGGTGATTTAACCTTTAAACTGTCGTATAACTTTGAGCCTGGCCAAGCCGATGACGGCGTCAGCATTCATATTCCGATTGAGTTATTAAACCAAGTAACCACTGAAGGTTTTGACTGGTTAGTTAACGGCTTACGTCGTGAAAAAGTGATTGCGTTAATCAAATCGTTGCCAAAATCAATTCGACGTAATTTTGTGCCTGCGCCAAATTATGCTGATGTTTGTCTTGATACCATGCCGACCATGGTCGGCACGCTGATTGAAGGGATGTCAAAGCAACTGTTACGGGTGTCTGGGATTAGGATCGATGGCGCTAGCTGGGATCTTAATCAATTGCCACCGCATTTGTTACTCAATTTCAAGATAGAAAAATCAATTGGTAAAAACAAGTATAAATTACTAGAGCAGGGACGTGATTTAAGCCAGTTGCAACAAAAACTGAGCGGTCAAGTTCAACAATCGTTAGTCCAAGTAGCCGAGACCGGTATTGAGAAGCAAGGGTTAACCCAATGGGATTTTGGTAAATTACCGAGCAGTTATTCACGCAAGCGTGGCCAATTCGAGGTCAAAGCATATCCTGCTCTCGTTGCTGCCAAAGCCAGCGTTGATATTAAATTGTTTGATAACTTAGAGACTGCAAAAGCAGCGAATGCGATTGGTCTACGCCAACTTATTTTACTCAATGTGCCATCTCCTGTTGCTCATATGCAGCGGACATTACCAAACAAAGCTAAGTTAGGGTTGTATTATCACAGTTTTGGACAGGTCAACGTCCTGATTGATGACATTATTGCCGCCGCTGTTGATTTTATCATTAGACAACAAGATGGTGATGTTGCTGAACAAGCAAAATTTGACCAGCTGCGCGATATTGTTCGCAGTGAACTGGCCGATACCGTGGTTCAGATTGCTCAGCAAGTAGAACAGTGTCTTAGCCTGGTTAATGCGATCAACAAAAAGCTAAAAGGACGAGTCTCCCTTGAGATGGTAATGGCCCATGGTGATATTAAATCACAATTAGCCAGTCTCATTTATAAAGGCTTTGTCTCTGGCAATGGCAGTGACAAACTCGACGATATTGCACGATATTTAAAAGCAATTGAGCGGCGTTTAGAAAAGTTACCGATTGACCCAAATCGCGATCGTCTCGCTCAAATTAGTATTGAGAACGTTGCTCAACCGTATCGTAACTTAGTTGAAAAATTGGGCAAAGATGCATTGCCGCCCACTGAATTAACTCATATTCGTTGGATGATTGAAGAGCTACGCGTCTCACTGTTTGCTCAAACTTTAGGCACTAAGTTTGCGATATCAGAGAAAAGAATCAAGCAAAGCATCGCAGGTTATCAGGCAACCAATGGTTAACTAAACTTTTCACAATGAAATGGCGATAATCTTTGGGGTATTGTTCGATGTTTAATCGGATGGTTTTTCAGGGATGACAAATTAAGCCGATGCGGGTAATGGATGTTATCTTATCTTATCTTATTGTTATTCATGTGTTAATCTTAAGGGGGTAACTAGCCTAATAGGATATACAGATGATAAAAAAAATAATAATCAATAGCGCAATCATTGCAGTAGTCTCTGGGGCCCTCGTCAGTTGTTC
>JABSRS010000306.1 GCA_013214885.1 Gammaproteobacteria bacterium | reverse complement strand
AGTGACTTTGTCAGCAAAACTAGACACCATTGATTTTTATGCCCAGTACGGATTTATGCCCCACGGAAACGTGTTTATGAAAGCAGGGATCCCGCGCCGCCATGCACGTGGCTCGATCGAAAATATTCTCAATACTATTGGCTAATCACAGCAATAGCATTATAAATATCGCATGCTATAAATTTTTCTTTACACCTGCCTCCAACATTTTCACCAAGCAAAGATAGCACTCAATTTACAGGGGTGTTATCTTGCCTCCAAATTAATCTATCCCGAATACAATAATTATAGATCGGGCGCATTTTGGAGTAGTTACGTGGCTTTATTTGACTTACCTTCTTTTGATAATCACGAACAAGTTTCTTTTTTTACTGACGAGGCAACTGGCCTAAAGTCGATTATCGCAATTCATGATACAACATTGGGGCCAGCGGTCGGTGGTTGTCGCATGTGGAACTACGCTTCGGACGAAGAAGCATTAACCGATGTATTACGCCTTTCTCGTGGCATGACATATAAAAATGCCGTTGCAGGCCTAAAAATGGGTGGCGGCAAGTCGGTTATTATTGGCGATGCCCGCACCGACAAAACCCCAGAATTATTTAAAGCATTTGGCCGAGCCGTTCATAACTTAGGTGGCCGTTATTACAGTGCTGAAGATGTTGGGATCACCACCCAAGATATTATGTATGCCAACCAAGAAACACCTTACATGGCTGGTCTTGAAGGTAAAAGTGGCGATCCATCACCGTTTACCGCGTTAGGAACATTCTTAGGCATTAAAGCTGCGGTTAAATTCCAGTTAGGTAAAGACTCATTAACAGGAATTAGAGTTGCCATTCAGGGCCTTGGCCACGTTGGTTATTATCTTTGTAAACATTTACACAATGCTGGCGCCAAATTAGTAGTGACTGATTTAAACCCTGAATCATTAGCACGCGTTGCTAAAGAATTTAATGCGACAGTTGTTGGACTTGATGAAATATATTCACAAGATGTTGACGTTTATGCACCGTGTGCACTTGGCGCTACCATTAATGACCAAACGGTTCATACTTTTAAAGCGAGCATCATTGCGGGTTGTGCCAATAACCAATTAGCCGAAGTTCGACACGGTGACATCTTGCTCGAAAAAGGTATTTTATACACCCCTGATTACGTCATCAATGCTGGCGGTATTATTAATGTCTCTTTTGAAAGTGATTATTGCGCTAAAAAATCGACTGAAAAGGTTGAGGGAATTTACGATACGCTTATGGATATATTTAAAACGGCCAGCAGTCGCAATATCCAAACTGCGCATGTGGCGGATCAACTAGCGCGCGAAATTATTGCTAAGCACAAAGCATAATTATAAATTTCGACCTATAACAGCCTGTTTTTTGTACGGCCAAAGCAGGCTATCTTTTAAAATCATCAACGGATATTATAATTATTTATTGTTAAAATTTAAGTAATTTCATATAGTAAGCATTATTCTTAAACAATAATTTTTTTCGCTACTGGATTTGTGATGACAAACGGCACTAAAACTAACACCTGCAGTATGCCCATTGTCGATACACTGACTATTTTTGACCGCGTGGTAACCCCAATTTGGATTTACGATGTTGAAAACTATCGAGTCAGCTGGGCCAATGATGCAGCGGTAAAATTATGGAGTGCACCAGATAAAGAATCACTGTACCGGCGCGACTTGTCACTCGATATTTCCCAAGCGACCGATCAACGAATCAAATTATTGTTATTAGACACCAAAATTGCAACCCAATCAATTTGGTGGACTCTTTATCCAAACAACGAAGCGACTCAGGTTTTTATTAGATTTAGCAATATATCGGCAAACTCTGAGCAAAAATTACTGCTGTGCGAGGCCGTGTTAAGCCATGATGAAATCGAAAGAAACATTTCTTTCTCCCAAGGGGATAGCATTTCATCATTATTTAACCAACAAGGTCAATTAATCAGTTGTAATCAAAATTTTCAACATTGCTATGACCAAACCACAGTTGACCTCGAAGAACTCATTGAGATGAGCGTAGCTCAATTAGCGATTAAGTTTGACCAGGAAACTGACACTCAGTTTGAGCGCCAAGTTATCAATCGAGGAAAAATCAGTTGGTATAATTTTCAGGTGAAACTTCTTCAACCGGAACAACATTATTTAGTGATTCAAAATGATATTACTCATCGCAAAGTCCGCGAGCAAAGACACCTTCACCTCGCTTATCATGATCAGCTAACGGGCTTATTAAACCGCTATGGCTTGGAAGAATTTTTAAAGCACAGTTGTTCACTGGGTCATAAATTCTATTTATCATTAATTAATCTAGATTCATTTAAATTAATTAACAACAATTTAGGCCATAAAACTGGTGACGAAGTAATCATAGCCATTGCTAAAAGATTACAAAAACAACTGCCTAACCGTTATCACTTGGCCCGCTTTGGCGGTGATGAGTTTATTATTATTGTCCCTGCCGATGATGATACGCAATCGGTCGAGGCGATAGTTCAGTTAATTATCGATACTATTTCATTACCAATAATTGAATTAGATAGCATCCAATTAACCGCCAGTATTGGGACCGCTGTGTTCCCTGATGATGCCGAAAATCCCGATGATTTAATCATGTACGCAGGCACGGCAATGCACAAAGCAAAAGAACAGGGTTCACGCAGTTATTGTAGTTTTGCCCAACAAATGAGCCTTGAGATACAACGGAGATCAGCACTGCAACAAGGTTTAAAAAACCCATCAATCTTTGAAGAATTAGTCCCGTTATATCAACCAATTGTCGATATGAAGCATAATAAACTGATCGGAATGGAAGCCCTACTCAGTTGGGATAGCCCACAACTAGGGAAAGTAGCACCGCAAGAGTTCGTGCCTGAAGCCGAGCGCAGCGGTATGATGAATGAGATTGGGCAATGGATATTAACCCAAGCTTGTCAGCAGTGTTTAATTTGGCATCAGCAAACAGATCAACGTTTAACTCTTTCGGTCAATGTATCAGCGATCCAGCTTAATGATAATTTCATTGCGACCTTAGAACGGGTATTAATTAACACCAAATTTCCAGCGGATTGTTTAGTCTTGGAGCTCACTGAGTCAATATTCATGCTCAACATTGAGCATGTGATAAAACGGTTAAAAGCCATTAGTAATCGTGGGATCCGAATTTGTATTGATGATTTTGGTACCGGTTACTCTTCACTTTCATACATTCATAAATTACCTATCAACACGATAAAAATAGATCGCTCGTTTATTGCTGATATTGATTCAAGTAATGTGGTGATTGAAGCAACTATGGCGATGGCTAATAAATTGGGGTTAAATGTAGTCGCCGAGGGGATCGAAACCCAGCATCAACTGGAGCAAATGCTCAAGTATCCAAACCTAATGGCCCAAGGTTATTATTATTCTCGCCCAGTTAATGCAGCCGAATTTGCCAAACTACCGCTATTTACCAAGTTAATAAAACCTAAAGCCCTTAACTAGCCCTTATTTGCAGTAATAAGAGCATTCAACTGCTGATCCAACCAAACGCCAGCCTCGCCAGGCTGGTAAGTGTGAGAAAAAATTGCATCAACTGGGACATGATAGCTAGCGACAACATCATTTAATGAAATACATTCCAAACTGCCATCTGCAAGTTTTTGGGCGGCTAAATGTTGAGGTATCCATCCCCAGCCCGCCCCCTTGCCGATTAACTCAACCATCCAATATACGCTTTGCACCTGCCATAACTGGAGACTAAATTTTCAACCAAACACAACTCTCCAGCTTGTGAAGCCAAAACTAGTTGACGATATTTTTTTAGATCGCTTAACGTGAGATTTTCTATTTTGGTCAGGGGATGCAACGAATTTATAACGGGAATTTATAAAAGCTCACCTAGCGGTTTTATTTTATAACTGGATGTTTGATCGGGCCGAACAACATTTCACATCAACCCCACGGACATTAAAATGGCGTTTAGTCCATGCCATAGAGTTTGAGTTAGGACTATTAATCCCGGGAGTTTTTGTGATCGCTTGGTGGTTACGATTATATTTTTCCAACCCCAATGACTAAAGCTGACCGAGAGAAAAATATTGAGTGCCCGAGCTGATTAGTAGCTCATTGGCGTTTTTTTGTGGCTGCTGCTCGGCAAGGTCGATTAGTTGG
>JABSRS010000305.1 GCA_013214885.1 Gammaproteobacteria bacterium | reverse complement strand
CAAGAATTTTGATATTAAAATCACCGTAATTAACGCCAAATAAACCAATATATCGGCTCTCAGTTTAAAAAAGCCCTGCTAGACTTAACTCGACAAGTAGTTGATTTTAGTTTGGAGACCGATATGTTTGATTACGACAAAGCTTTCTCGCGTAACATTGGTTGGGTTACCGAAGCCGAGCAGCAGCAGTTACGACAGGCTAAAGTCGCCATCGCGGGGGCTGGTGGGGTCGGAGGCGTTCATCTCTTAACATTAAGTCGATTGGGGATTGGTAATTTTCACATTGCCGATTTTGACACCTTTGAAATTCACAATTTCAACCGTCAGTCAGGTGCCTTTATGTCAACGATTGATCAAGAAAAAGTCCGGGTGATGGAGCGGATGGCACTAGACATTAATCCCGAGATGTCGATTAAAAGCTTCGATCAGGGCGTTAATGCTGACAATGTCGATCTGTTTTTACAGGATGTCGATATCTATGTTGATAGCCTGGATTTTTTTGCGCTTGAAGCGCGTAAATTAGTCTTTCAACGGTGCTATGAAAATAATATTCCAGTCATCACCGCGGCCCCTCTTGGTATGGGGTGTGCTTTCTTATGCTTTATGCCTGGCAAGATGTCCTATGAACAATATTTTAGGTTTGAAGGTAAGTCTGAACAAGATCAATATATTCAATTTCTAATTGGCTTATCACCAGCAATGCTTCAGCGGGGCTATTTAGTCGATAAATCTAAAGTCGATTTCCATGCTAAAAAGGGCCCATCGACTCCAATGGCCGTGCAAATGTGCGCTGGGATAGCGGGTACCTATGTGCTTAAAATTCTGCTTCAGCGTGGCAAGTTAATTGTTGCCCCTCACGGATTACATTTTGATGCCTACCGCAATAAATTTTCAAAGACCTACCGTCCTTTCGGTAATGACGGCTTATTTGCAAGATTAATGTTCCAAGTAGCCAAAAGAATCGTCGGGCCCGCTCGATAACATAGCTGTCAGCAAAATTTACAATTAGGATATTAATTTCAGTTCGAGGTAACAAAAAATAATTTATTTCATTATGTTTTAGTAATATAGAGTCATTGGCATCGACTATGCATTGTAAGTCCGTACTATATAAATAATGAAAAAAAGGATGTTAAAATGAAAAAAATGACAAAAGCAGCATTAGTTGTCGCCATGTTATTTAGTGGAGCAGCATCGGCTAACCTGATGCATCTTGATCTTACTAATTTTGGTGGTAACCTCCATGATGCGGCAGATAATAATGTTGATGCCAACTCTGCAACGGGGCAGTTTGAGGAATTTGGATTCACTGGTTTGTGGGCAACATCAGTTTACGACTTTAGTGACGGCTCTATTTTCGGTAGTTTCTACGATACTAATATCGAAAGTGAATTACAATTTAATGGTATTCCATTAGCAGGCGCGTCAGGGGCATCCCTCGACGGGACTTCAACCGTTAATTTACGACACGGAGTCTGTAATACCTCGACCGCTGGTACCTTCAC
This sequence comes from Gammaproteobacteria bacterium, assembly GCA_013214885.1. GTDB lineage: Bacteria > Pseudomonadota > Gammaproteobacteria > Enterobacterales > Psychrobiaceae > Psychrobium. The sequence goes on along the minus strand of JABSRS010000305.1, from coordinate 2,973 downwards.
TAGTGGACCGGTGACAGGAGCTGGTGCTGAGTGTGATATTGACGCCCTAAATCCATTAGCACCCCCCTTGTTTAGTGACGATGAAGGCTTCTTAACCCATTGGGACATGAAAATCGAGTATCATTTCGATGGTAACTTAACAGCATCTGGAGCTCAATATACTGGTGGTTATATGAATGTTTATTTTAACTCTTTCATTGACGACTCCTACGACATATTAGCTCTTTCTGCCAACTTAACTGGCTCAACTTCGCAAGTAAATAACTTAGATTTATTCTTTGATATAACATTTGCAGTAGATAGCTTTCTCAATATTTGGAATGGTGGTAGTTTTGTTGATGCGGCAGCAGTAATTGCAAATGGTGGTGTCCCAACAATAAAATTAGACACTAATGTTAACCCGCCTATTCCATTTGGTAACCAGTTATTGTTACTTGTTGATGATAATGGCACGACCAATGCTATTCGCCAAACAAGCCTTGATGGCACCGCAACTGCGATGATTCCAGAACCAGGTTCCATTGCTTTAATTGGCTTGGGATTATTTGGTATTGGCATGTCAGCGCGTAGAAATAAAAAAGCTTAGTTCTAACCTGCTCCTATAATAAAAGGCCACTAATTCGATTAGTGGCCTTTTTTACGCCAATGTGTTTAGTTGACCATTGGGTATAGGGTAATAGTAGTATTAAGTTGAAATTAGGCTTGAGGTACAATATAGGTAGCGTATCGGCCAGGGAGCGGTATTAATTTTCTATGGATTAAAAATTTTAATTTAACCTTCCTAATTGGCTTTTTATGAATATAGTCTTTGAGATAACGACAGATCTACAATTATTAAATCAATATTATAAGTTGCGCGAAACTAGTTTTAAAAAAATTCTGCGCCTACCTGATTTTTGCGGTCAAGAAGAAGAATTAGACCGCCAATCCGATATTCTAATTGCGAGGGTTGGCGCGCAATGCCTTGGTGGTGTCAGGATCTGTGGGGTCGATGAATCAGATTTATTGCCTTTGGAGAGTCACCGCCATGACTTGCCATCTCAACTCCCCGACTTAAACCTTGATCAGTATGGCTATTGCCAATGGATGAGACTAACAATGTGTTCTGATACTCTTTATCCAAACGAAAAATTGCATCAGCAATTCTTTCTGGCGTTAACTAAGTTCAGCGTATCACTAGGTTATCGTTACGGTTTTTGCTTATCGAGTAAAGTGCATCAACGTTTCTATAAAAAATTCTTTAGTCAATATGACTGTAATTATTGGAGCTGTGAAGGAATTAATGTCGCATCAGAATCGAAATTTAACGATTTAGAACACTTACTGTGCGTGACAGATATGCATTCATTAGGAGGTGATGATTTTATCAACTCTCAAGCAAACTTAAATGCGACTTATCATTTAAATAATCAAATAAAACCACCCTTATATTATTGCAAAAGCTAATTTAATCAGCTTGGTTGAACTTTAGGCTTTATTATTGTTCTTAATTTAAACAATAATAATTAAAACGGTAACCTAATGATAAAATGGATTTTATTTGTAATAGTAATTAGTTTGTTGGTCGTAACTCCAGGCGTTGTTGCGAAATCAAAACCTGACATATTTCAAGAAATCACCACTCAAACGCCGTTTAAATTAATCCAGCCAATTATCGGTGTCGATCTCCTGCCTCAGTCAGGTAAAGAGTTATTAACGATGGGAGTCGATGAGCAAGGACAGCGTTGGATTGCGGTTTATCTTTATGACCAAAAGTCCAATCAATTTAAAATTGCCTCTAAGTTGGCAATCCCTAAGCCATTCCTCCAATTTGACTTAAGTGAATATCAAGAAGGTAGCCTACAACAACTTTACTTTATGACTGCTAGTGCTCTTTTTGTATTTGAACCTCAAGCGAACAAATTTAGTTTTATCGCTGACATTGATTCAATTTATCTAGAAGACAAACCACAATTTATTAGTAGAGGATCTTTTGTACACCAATGGTTCGGTCAGCAAGATAACATCCTAATCACTGGGTTTAATCAGATAAGCTTACTAACAATTAACCAAGGCAAAGTTGTTAATAGTCAGACGTTGCCAATAAAACCTACCGTTAGCTTGTCATCTGACGGTGTGAGGTTTAATCAGAAAAAGTTTTACCTAACCGATACTAATTTTGATGCTAAAGATGATTTGATTTTAGTTGGTGATGGATCATTAATCGTTTATCAGCAACAAGATAATGGCAATTTTAGTGCTGAGGCGCTGTTAATCAAGATCAATTCAAGTATTAGTGGGGTTGAATGGTGGACTAAGCGTGATGAGATGGGCAACCAACTGGATCAAACTGATTTGGTTTACCGTAAGCTAGAAGAATTACGCGATCTTAATAATGATGGTATTCCAGATATGGTGGTGCGTTTCACCAAAAGTTCAGGGGTGCTCGATCGCTCTAACGATTATGAAGTCTTTTTAGGGATAAATAACAATAATCAGCTAAGTTTCTCAGCTAAGGCTAATAGTGTGATCCGTGCGGATGGTACATTAACGGGGCTGCAGTTTGTTGATATTGATAATGATAACAAAATGGAAGTGTTGCTAGCAGGATTCGATATTGGTTTGTCGCAAATTATCGGAGCGTTACTCTCAGGTAGCATTGACCAAGACGTATTTTTGTTCAAAATGGATGGCTCAAACAATTACGGCACTAAACCAAAGATCAGCAAAGAGGTTGAGCTTAATTTTAGTATATCGTCAGGACAGAGTGGCAGTCCTGTCGTGCAGCTAGCTGATATTAATGGCGATGGCTTAAAAGATCTGATTCTTTCAAACGGTGATGACCAGTTACGGGTTTACATGGGTAACAAAGGCAAGCGACTGTTTGCCAAGCGCTCGAAGAAGTTTCGTACGCAATTGCCACAAGACTCAGGCTCGATGATTGTTGAGGATATTAACGGAGATGGCAAAGAAGACTTGATAATTAAGCACTCA
>JABSRS010000304.1:2039-4481 GCA_013214885.1 Gammaproteobacteria bacterium | reverse complement strand
CTGTCATTTTTAGAACTACCACGAGTAGTTGAGATCATTCCCGAACAGCTTTTATTAGATCAAAAAATCATTGAATTAGAAGAAGCGTTAAGGAATGTTTCTGGGGTTATTAATTACAAAATGCGTCGTCCGCCACAAGAAGCACAAACGCGAATTACTGAACTATCTCTTGGTAATACCTAGAATGGCGTTGGTGCCCAAGTGAGCTATTTAAATAAAAGTGGCCATACTTTACGTGAGAACACCGATACCGAAGTTAACGAGCTGGACCTCGCGTTTATTAGTGCCTACCGCTAACGATGGCGAACTTTCAATGTGAATGAATTATTATCGCGAAATATCACAGACTCCTGGTGGCGTATCCATTGCTCAATTTAACCAGGGTCCCAATAAAAGTGAACGTAGCCGATATGAATTTCTTTGAGCGTACTTGGACTCTGGCCAATGGGTCAGATACCAGTGGCGCAACCTCTAATGGCATTATTTACGAGAATTTTTTGTTGCGGGGCTTGAGCCACGTATCCGCTGTAAAAATTGGTTAGCTGGGGTCAAAATTCACCACGAACAGCAGGCAAATGTCGCGCGTAAAGGTAGCGCTATTGATTCGCGGACTGGTAAACATCAGATGAAGCCGATTTATCAACCAATGCGTTGGCCGCTTATCTTGAAACTAACTTAACACTTACTGAGCAGCCAACCGTAACACCGGGCATCCGTTATGAGCCAATCACCCAAATGCGTAATGGCGGGATTAATAATCTATTGGATAAGCATAACCGAGTTCGTCGTCAAGGACGGTGTGGTGGTATTATTCTTGGCGCAACACGCAGTATTTATGTCGGCGCTTCATTAACTTTTTAAGGTCTATGATCCATGAAATTATACATCGAACAGCTCAACGTTGGTCCACGGGTAAACAATCTGGATTAATTGCTATCGCACTGCTGTTGTTAAAACTGCTCAACCGGTAGCCGTTAAAATCTATTTTGGTGAGTATGATGAAAATCTGCGAGAGATCACCGGAGGTCGTCTTGATAACGTAGTAACACCACCCTGCAAGTTGCGACTAGTCCTCTAGTATTAAAGCAAAATCATAACCACTTTTTGGCGATGCTTTCTACTAGCACATCCGGTGTTTATAATGTCATGGCAGCCGATAATCAAAGTGCCGTGGTGGATTACACTAAATATGGGAGATTGAGTAAGAGCAACGCAAGATAAATGGGTTTTATCAAGCACAAATGATCACTTAATTAATGGGATTGGTATAAGCTTCAGTCCTTATGCCTTGCTCAGAACGCTTTTAGATTGAACGAAATTCGAACTGCAAAGATCAACAGACCCTAATCACAATATCCTAAACAAAAATAGCAGCATAGTTATTCACTGTACTGCTATTCCTATCATCACACTCTTTACATCAAGGTCGACTGCCACCATGAATAGACGATAGCGACAAGGGGCAATACTACCGCCAGCCTTGGCAGTGACTTAGCTCGATACGTCAGTAACAACACGACCGTAAAGATCGCTACCGTTAATACGCCAACAAACACTGCGGGTCCAATCGACCAGCCATAAAACTTAACACTAAGATAAGCTGTGCCCAATAACGCTAGCCAGGCCAATGGTTTAAATGTCAATACTATGGCATTATTGACTTTAAGATCAAATACTTGTTTGCGATGTTTGGTCATTGCGACACAAAACAACGACATGGTGAAAAAACTCAAGCTCATCAACAGTAACATTAGACTACTTCCTTGTTCTGGGTTAATACTGCGGTTGTGCTAACCGCCCGTTTTTCATCGACGTTAACCCTTGGCCGCTGTCGTTGTTTAACTTTATTAGCAATGAAGGCAAAACAACCGCCAATCACCAACATCGTTAAATCAAAACCAGCTAAGTTCCAGTCGCTTGCGGGCAAGGTCGCACCAAGATGTTTGTCGGTGGTCAGCCAATTTAATACCGGGATAAAACTAAACACCACTGCGGCCAAATAAAGTTGCTCAAACCAAGCGCGGCCAGCGGGTCTAAATGCCGGATATAACAACAAGATGCCCCAACTGATAAACATCATGTGTATTTCCCATTCCTCACGAGCCGCAAAATCCACTGGCAACAGGCGATTAGCCCAAAAATACATCGCGATGGCAATGGGTAAACCAACAAAAGTACCGATATTTAATTGATCAACCAAACGGTAACCAAAATCTGGGCCCTTGGTTTTTTTAAGTTGCTTAGGTTTACGTTTGGTGACCCACAAAATTGAGCCTGAAGCCACCATCGACGCGCCCATTAAGCCGAGTAAGATGTAAATCCAACGGGCGACTGGACCAGCATAATGACCTTCGTGTAAAGAAATAAATCCCTCATCTATCGATGCCACTACCGAATAATCTCGGGCCGGAACATCGATAAACTGACCAGTGGTGCCGCTAA
>JABSRS010000304.1:0-2029 GCA_013214885.1 Gammaproteobacteria bacterium | reverse complement strand
ATGGCGCACGAATTTAACCCGCGCATTAGCATCTAATGGATAGTCCACCTCGATATAATTAAGCGTATCTTGTGACCAATACTTATTCGTGCTCAAGTGAATTGTTGATAGTGCGACTAACGGTTGCGCAACGCCGGCTTTATCCACCGTCACGGTATCGGGAAATAACTGATCGTAGTAAGCATCGAGTTGCTCCTCGGTCATGCTTATATTTACCGCTAACACCAGATAGGTGCCGAGAAAAAAGATCAAACCACTGTAGGTAATCATAAAATGAAACGGTAATGCTGCCACACTCAAGACGTTATGGATATCAAGCCAACCAATGAGCCCTTTTTTAGCGCGAAAGGTAAAAAAGTCGCTAAAAATCTTTTTATGAAATATCACGCCGGTGATCACCGCAAGTAACATCAGCATGGTGCAAAAACCAACAATCCAATAACTGACTATATTCGGTAAATATTGCAGCGCGTAATGCATTGAATACAGTTCATAGCCGCCACCAGTGGCTCGAACGTTAGGCACTGCTAGACCAGTTGTAGGATCGAGTATTTTAGTGATCCGTTTACCACGATTTTCACCTTGTTTAGCTGGCTCTCTCCATTTTAGTTTTAGATTACCATCGCGCCGACTGGGTAATTTTATTACCCAATTATCCACGCCAGCAGCATGCTGAGTTAAATATGTCTGACTTAAATCCAGCAATCTTTCGGTGCTAATATCTGGTGCTACCAGCGGCCGTTCTGGTTCCATCCAGCGAGTAATTTCATCATCAAAATATCCCGCGGTGCCGGTAATAAACATGAAAAACAATACCCAACCAACCATCAGACCAACCCAGGTATGCAGCCATTTCATCGATTGGCGAAAGGTCATGTCATTAGCTGCTGGTGTACTCTTTTTATCTGATGTAGCCATTAGCTATTCACCTGAATAAGTACCCAGGTTAAGCCAGCACATCCCAGGCTTAGTTTCAGCAAATCTAGCCAAGCTTGCTTAGCACTGACACCGCTAAAAACCCACATCGCTGCGCACGCATAAATGATAAAAGCCAATAGAAACCCGCTATGCGTTGCCTCATTGCCATCCATCACTAGGCCTAATATTTGACCGATTAACAGTGCCATACTGGTCGCTAATGCATAGCCACCAAAGATCGCTGCCATACAGAGTGAAAATATCACCCAATTGCGCTGGTGCAACCGTTGTTGCCACCGATTAATAAAGGTTACTTTAGGCTCGTTTGCTATCATTAATTGTTTCCGCTTGCGCTATTAAACTCGGATGGCTGAATGCTTTTTAGCCAGTAAAATAACCAAAAAATTAACTATAATGATTATCATTATCGTTTACAATTTATTTTTGCTTTATCTCACGGAAAGGTAATTTATATTTACATTATAAAGTAAAAAATTAGCGCAATTACCATTCATAAAACTAATTGCAAATAGCAATGATTCGCATTATACTCCACAAAATTATCCGCTTTGGATATTAATTTTCTAGATCGTTTTGTTGAAATTTGAAGGGGTAATCATGGGAATAAGAAGGGGTTTAGCTCGTAGCGTTGGGTTAGCAGCGTTGGGTTTACTGATATCTTCTGGCAGTGCTTTTGCTAACACAAATAACGTAGAACAAGCCGATAGCCTGATAAAAAAATGGCTATCGCTAGAGCAACAACGCAATGCGATGCTCAACGACTGGCACCAGCAGCAACCCTTGTTAGAACAAAGATTGACCCTGCTAAAGCAAGAACAAAGCCAATTGGAACAAGATGTAAGTTCCGCCAGCGTTAATGATTCTGATGTCGAAAAAAAACGTACCCAACTACTTAAATCACAAAGTGAAATGGAAGCACAACAGGGTTTGTTAGAGACCTCTCTAGTCGATTATTACCATTTAATTACCCAATTACTACCACAGTTGCCACCGCCGTTACACAAGGCATGGCACAAAAAACTCACTGAATCAGATTTTTCGGACGCTGCTACCACCCAGCGCCTTAAAACTTTATTAGAGCTGTTGGAAA
>JABSRS010000303.1 GCA_013214885.1 Gammaproteobacteria bacterium | reverse complement strand
TTAGGCTATATCGCGCCAGTAGGAGCTAACAATGTCTAATACTAAGCTAGTTATTAACTATCACATCACTGAAAAATGTAATTATGATTGCCAATTTTGTTTCGCAAAATGGGAGAACCCCAATGAAATTCACGCTAAGCGAGGATTAAGCGAACAACTCATTGATCAATTAGCCAGTTATTACATTGGGTCTGGGCTACAAAGTACAAAAGTAAGATTGAACTTTGCAGGCGGTGAACCTCTGATGCTAGGTAAGCGGTTTATTGAGATTGTAAGCTACGCTAAACAACAAGGTTTTGAATTATCCCTTATTACCAATGGCCATTATTTAACAACCCAATTCATTGAACAGCACAGCCATTATTTTTCAATCATTGGCATTAGCTACGACAGTCAGGATCTCAACACACAACGAAAAATAGGACGTATTGACCGTAAAAACAACCAACTAACCCCTACTGAATTAGCGCGTCGTATTAAGTTAATACGTCACATTAGTCCCAACACCGAGATCAAAGTTAATACTGTGGTAAACGCCCTAAACTGGCAAGAGAATTTCACTCCACTGCTGGACGTTATTACTCCCAAAAAATGGAAAGTACTAAAAGTGCTACCAGTCAAAAATGATCTATTAACTATTAGTAATCAACAGTTCGAACACTTTGTGATGGCTCACCAATCGATCGCGGCCATGTCGGCAGAAGATAATGACAGCATGACTCAATCTTACTTAATGATTAATCCACAAGGACTGTTCTATCAAAACCAAATTCATGGCTCAGATTATCTGTATAGCCCTCCCATTATTGAGCACGGCGTTGAACATTGTCTCAGCCAAATTGAATTTGATCTTAATAAGTTTGCTAACCGCTATATAAAGACAATAAACAATAGTCACTTCCTAACAACCAACACCAATATTGAGGTGAATCATGTCTAAACTATTAACCGATCTTGATTTAATCACCGCATTTGACCGCTGCATGGGAACTACGTTGCATGACCAATATTATCAAGCGTTAAGCATGATGCGAGTAACACCGAGTTATACCCTGATTGATTTTAGAAAAATTTTAGAAAGTATCTGTTTATCATTGGCGACTAAGACGCAATTACCATTTAGCAACAACAAGTTAAGAAATCAAATAACTGAACTACACAAGGCACAATTAATTGACAGCGTACTCAGTAATATTTTTTATCGACTAAATGACTTATGTAATTCAGGGCGACATATCAGAAACACCGTTAGCGATAATAATGCAGCAACAAACCTAGAAATTAATGCAAAACACGCAAGAAATCACCTTGTTGATGCTATGAAACATCTGCTATCAATTTATTTTAAAGACAGCTCATTTAATAACATCGTTTTAGTTAACAATCCGTCACAAGAACGTAAACAATTGCTCTACCAAGCTTTGGAGCATAATAAACCACTTGATTATTTTAAAGTTGGTCAGCTCTATCAAAACATGGCTTATGACATGCAGGCTAGCATCGCAGATATAAGTACCCAAGTGATTGAAGATAGCTATTTAAAAATTGCAGCCCAGCATTACGAACTAGCATGTAGATTAAGTGCAGACAAAACACAGTCGATAGGCAAGTTAGCACCACTAGTAAAAGTGGCACAAACTTGCGACAAAAAGCCTTTGATGGAACTAATATTATTAATCATCCAGGGTGTGGTTTATTCAGATGAGCCAGAATTAGAAACAGAACTCTTGTGTATTGCTGCCAAGAATCGTAATGACCCACATGCACAGGCAATATTGGGATTTGATCTTTATAACAACAAAAAATATAGTCAGGCTGAAACGCTCTGGAAGAAATCTGCAAAACAAAACGGTCCACTCGCGTTCAAAGGACTCTTTTGGTTCTATTACAAAGGAGAAGCAAAAACTAAAGACCACAAAAAAGCTTTAGCTTATCTAAAGCAAGGAGTTGCGCTCGACTGCATTCAGTGCCAAGCGGAGCTTGGATACTTAATGTGCAAGGGCGAGCTCGTAGAAGCTGATTACTATGAGGGACGGCGACTAATAAAGCAGGCTATGGATCAGGGCTATATTGATGCTTTTAGTTATTTTGCACAACTCGAACTCTCGCGTGTTTGGAACGAATCCATTGTAGAGTTAGGATTAGTAAGACCATAGGGTTAATAAGACCCTCGAATGCTATCCGATTCGAGGGTTTTCAAGAAAATATAACAATTAATTTTCACACTTGATACCTAAGCAACATCCTAACAAATAAGACAAACTATGTTAATCTACAGAAAAACATGCCGAGACATTTATGCTTTATTTAGACACTGCCGCATCTTATCCAATTCTTCCTGAAGTCAGGCAGCAACTAATGAATACATTTGAGAGCACCTATGCAAACTCAGCATCAAGTCATAAATTAGGTGAAGAGTCAGCTACTGCAATTAATAAAGTCCGCGAATTACTAGCTGATAGTATTGGTGCTTACGCTAGTGAAATAATATTCACTAGCGGGGCAACAGAATCTAACAACATCGCTTTAAAAAGCCTGTTATTGGGTAAAGAGCTGCCCGAAAATAAAAAACATATCATTACCTCGCAAATTGAGCATAAATGTATATTTGCAATCTGTGATTATTTGGAGAATATCGGATATGAAATCACTTATTTACGCCCAAATGAGCATGGAATTATTACCACCACAGCCGTTAATGATGCGATTACCGAACAAACAGCCTTGGTTTCAATCATGCATGTTAACAATGAACTTGGCACCATCAATCCTATTGGTGAAATAGGTGAAATTTGCTTTAACAATAACGTGCTGTTTCACAGTGACGCAGCACAAAGCTATGGCAAATTAGAAATTGATGTTGATGATCTTAATGTCGACATCATGTCTTTTTCAGCACATAAAATTGCGGGCCCAAAAGGTATTGGTGCGCTGTATATACGAGACTTAAGAAAAAAACACTTACTACCAGTGATTCATGGCGCAGGTCAAGAAGAGGGACTGCGCGGAGGCACGGTGGCGACACCACTGATTTTAGGATTTGGTACAGCTATTGAAACTTTCCCAGCGCATTATGATAATTTTAAAAAAATAATGGCAAAACAGCATTTAATAACGATGTTAGATCAGAACTCGATTCCATATCAAATAAATGGCGGAACAGATGTTTTGGCTCATTGCATATCTTTAACACTGCCCAGTACAGATGTTAGTTTACTAATCCGAGACAATGAAAATGAGTTTTGCTTAGCTCAAGGCTCGGCATGTTCATCGAAAGAAATTGAAGCTTCTCACGTGTTAACTGCGTTAGGACTAACTAGAGAATTGGCTGATTGTACTTTACGAATTAGTTTTCCCTTAGATATTGAACTATTACAAATAAACAAGCTTGTTCAAGCTATAAAAAAAGCGACTAAATAGTCGCTTTTTAAAGAGTAATAGCAGATTACTTATAACAAGTAACGCAGGCACCACCACCTTCGGCAGCGTCATATATTTCGTCTAGGTCACCAAACTCACAAGTTCCTTCAATATCTCCTAATAACGCATTACGACGGCGTTTTTTCTTAAAACGTTCAACCTGTTTCTCGTGATTCTTGATAACTTTAGCCTGCACTTCTGGATCTTCTAAGGTTGAAAGGGGTTCACCCTGTCCCATCCAATAAAAGGTTTCGCCGACAACAGTGTTCCCTTCACCTTTTTCAAATGCTTTTGCTTCTTCAAATAAATCAGGGTGTTTTTCTAGTAACTTGACCCATTCTATTTTTCGTTGATAGAAACAAAAAGTACAGCCAGAACGAGAGCGCCATTCATAATAAGCTGGCATTTCCAGACCATTCCGCTGAAGAATATTAACAATATCACTTTTAACAATACCATCTTCACGAAAAGGAAAAACCGACTCAATAGGTTTTGAAATCGTCATAAAACCTGTTCGTTCAGGTTCATCAGCTCGAATGCCGACGTAATTTTTTATCTCATAACCATCAGCAATATAATCATCTAACCAAGTCTCAAACGGCTTAAGCTTGAGCTGAACTGTACACCACCTATCTCGCTGTGACGGTAAATAGTTACCATGCTCTTTAAGCATATGAGAAAAAGTTTTCTCACCTCGGCCTTCTATATTATTTTGAGATCGAGCATTCAAACGGTGAATATAACCAAGTTTCTCTTCTAGCTGATCGATAAAATCATTTGTTTCAGGT
>JABSRS010000302.1 GCA_013214885.1 Gammaproteobacteria bacterium | reverse complement strand
GCTCCTCATGTGTTTTGTCGCCATCCAGTGTACTGAAATATCAGCACACTGGGGAGTCGGCTCAATGAGTATCAAGCCAATTAATCAGGACAAAAAACAGTTGTTTTTTGCTCCTGCGTCGCTTATTTTAACCAACTGTTATTTGGCCATTATTGGGGCGTTATAAGCCCAGGAGATATGATTGAAGATTATCGTTATTTTCCTTTTCATTAGCATCCTTATAAATCATTCATTTGCATTTGCGGGGTCTGATTTTAAGCTTGCTTCAATACGAAATGTGCAACTTGAATATATTGACATAGGATCCGGAAATATCAATATAGTGATTGAGTCTGGCGTTGGAATGGGGGGCAAATACTGGCAACCATTATTACCTATGCTCAAAAACCTAAAACAACGCATAATTATCTATTCTCGCGCTGGTAATGGCAATTCATCTGCCGTAGCCGATGTTTCCCTTAAACAATCTAATATGCGCTTACGTGCTCTTTTAGAGTTACTCAATATAAGAAAAAACATTGTACTAGTTGGACATTCATATGGAGGCTTGCATGTTCGTGAATATGCAAAATCTAACCAAAATCAAGTTATTGGCCTAGTGCTACTTGATCCAAGCCATGAACAATTTGAGAAAAATCTCGTTGAGCTTGATAAGTCATGGGCAGAAAAAGATAATAAAAAACTCAATTTTATTTTGGCTGAAAGTCAAGAATGGAAAATTTTACAAAGTGTTTATCAAAAAGGACAACTTTCTGACAATGGCTCTATAACTAAAATTCCAACAGTTATTGTGACGTCGAGTAAATTGGGCGAGAGTGATTGGTGGATCGGACATAGCGAAGAAGGGAAAAGAATATGGCGAAATCTTCATTATTCATTAATAAGAAACAATCCAAATTCAGTTCATATTATCTCAAGTAAAACTGGTCATAATATTCCAATTGATGCACCAAATTTGGTTGGTAAAGCTATTAATCAAGTAATTGAGTTGGCAAATGGCTTATAACAAGCACCTCAATCGGACGGCTAACACCGTCACATTTTTTTAAACAACAAAAGCGCAAAAAACACGCCAGCACGCTGCGGCTTAGCTTTGCGTTCAACTTTTGATTGCTGGCGATAATCAGGATTGGCCTTTAATGTTCATTAAAGGCAGATAGCATTTGAGATTCGTTGATGATCTTGACCTGATTGGGACATAGCCTTTTTATTGACTGGTGCTTATTAGCGGTAGCCCTTGATCTTGTTTTATCTCTTCGATCACCACATAGGTGTGGTTTTTAGCCACCCCAGGTATGTCAACAATCATCCCAAGCACTTGTCGGTAGGCTTGCATGTCGGCAATTCTAATCTTAACCAGGTAATCAAAGCCACCAGCGACCATATGACACTCTGATACTTGGTCAATGTTCTTGATCGCGGCTTGAAAACTAGTGAAAAGTTCGCTGGTGGTTCGTTCGAGGGTTATTTGGATAAAAGCAGACATCCCAAATTTTAATTTAGAGGCGTTAAGCTTAGCCCCGTAACGCTCAATATAGCCGTCTTTCTCTAATCGTTTGACCCGATCTAAACAAGGACTGGCACTTAGCCCAACTTCTTGGGCTAAATTAACATTGGAAATACGGCCATTGGTTTGTAAAGTAGATAAAATACTTAAATCGATTCTATCTAACGCTCGGTTTTTAGTTGGAGTTGGCATATTAAGTGGATTCTACGGTTTTAAAGAGGTAAATCTAGGAATAAAACCAGCACATTCTGCTGTTACCTAGATAGAATCAGCGACATAATTTATAACAATACTAATTTGTGAGGACTACTCATGTTATTTAACACCGCATTAACCACCGACTGTAAAATTCGCCAGACTATTCGAGATCATTACCGTTGTGATGAAAATGTTATTCTTGAACATTTGTTACCGTTAGCTCAAATAGGGGTTAACGCCAAGAGTCGCGCCTGGGAAAAAGCCCGTCAGATGGTCGTCAATATTCGTAGAGACCAAATTGGTAAAGGCGGTGTTGATGCGTTGTTAAATGAGTTTGCATTATCAAGCGACGAAGGTGTGGTCCTGATGTGTCTCGCTGAAGCATTGCTTCGTGTGCCAGACAAAATCACGGCCGATAACCTTATCCGTGACAAGCTAGCTAATGGCGATTGGAGCTCACATTTAGGTAATAGCGAATCAATTTTCGTTAATGCTTCATCTTGGGGCTTGTTAATGACAGGTAAACTGGTCAATTACAGCGACAAGCAAAAGAAAGGTCAATTTAATTTATTAAAACGCACCGTTGGCCGTCTTGGCGAACCTGTTATTCGTGAAGCGGTTCGTTATGCGATGAAAATCATGGGAACCCAGTTTGTGATGGGTCGCAATATTGGTGAAGCGGTTAAACGCGCGGTCGCTCAAGAAAACAATGGTTATACCTATTCGTACGACATGCTAGGCGAAGGTGCGCGTACCATGAAGGATGCTGATCGTTACTTTGACGCCTATGTCACGGCAATCGAAGCAATTGGTCAAGCAGCCGCAGGTCGTGGTCCACAAAAAAGCCCAGGTATTTCAATTAAGCTTTCTGCTATTCATCCACGTTATGAGTTTTCACATCGCGAACGTGTGATGGCTGAGCTTGTGCCACGTCTAAAGCAATTAGCATTAGCAGCTAAAAAGTGGAACATTGGTTTCACGGTTGATGCCGAAGAAGCTGATCGCCTAGATATTTCAATGGACGTGATTGAAGCCGTATTTATGGATAGTGACCTTGCCGGTTGGGATGGTTTTGGTATTGCACTGCAAGCTTATCAAAAACGTGCGATATTCGTGATTGAGTGGATCCGTGATTTAACAGTTCGTGCTGAGCGTCAAATGATGGTGCGTTTGGTTAAAGGTGCTTACTGGGATAGTGAAGTTAAAAACTCACAAGCTGAATGTTTACCTGATTTCCCAGTGTTTACTCGTAAGCCTTCGACGGATGTTTCTTACCAAGCCTGTGCTAAAAAGTTACTAGAGTATCGTGACACTATCTATCCGCAGTTTGCTACGCACAATGCTTATACGGTTACGACCATTCTTGAGATGATTGATGGCGATAAGTCAGGCTTTGAATTCCAACGTTTACATGGCATGGGTGAGTCACTTTACAATCAGGTTGTTCAAGGCGAGCAGATTTCTTGTCGTGTTTATGCACCTGTTGGCGCGCATGAAGACTTATTGGCATATTTAGTCCGTCGTTTACTAGAAAACGGTGCTAATAGTTCATTCGTTAATAATATTGTCGATGAAGATATTCCAGTAGAATCATTGCTAAGCGATCCAGTTGAAACCGTTAACGCATGGCAAGATAAATATAACAGTCAAATTTCAATGCCAATTGATTTATTTGGTAGTGAGCGTGCTAACTCGAAAGGGATAGACTTAACCGACGTTGACCTAGTTAGCGAGATGAAGACTAATCTTGAACAGTGGGCTAACGATAATATTATTGCTGCCAGTGATGTCCCTAGCGGTAGTCTTCCTGTGACTAATCCTGCTAACTTAACTGAAATAATTGGTCATATCACCCACGTCAATGAAGAGCAGATGCTAGACATCGTGACTCGTAGTTCACAAGCCTTTGCCACGTGGTCACAAGTTCCTGTTGCCGAGCGCGCGCAAGTATTACTTAAAACTGCAGATTTACTCGAGTTACATCGCGATGAATTAATTGCTATCTGTATTAAAGAAGCGGGTAAAATCCCGGTAGATGGCGTTTCTGAAGTGCGTGAAGCGGTTGATTTCTGTCGTTATTACGCCGCACGTGCGATTGAGTTAATGAGCGATCCTCAACTAGAGTCTCGTGGCGTTATTTTATGTATTAGTCCATGGAATTTCCCGCTAGCAATTTTCTTGGGTCAAGTGACTGCTGCGATTGTTGCTGGTAATACAGTAGTTGCTAAGCCTGCTGAACAAACGAGTTTAATTGCACTACGTACTATTGAGTTACTGATTGAAGCTGGCTTGCCACAAGATGTAGTGCAAGCGGTTATTGCTCGTGGTAGCAAAGTAGGGCAGATTATTATTCCTGATGAGCGGATCCAAGGCGTGATGTTCACTGGTTCTACCGAAACTGGGACCCGAATTGCCCAAACCTTAGCAGCTCGTCCAGGTAATCCTGTGCCGTTAATTGCCGAAACTGGCGGTCAAAACTGT
>JABSRS010000301.1:1815-4272 GCA_013214885.1 Gammaproteobacteria bacterium | reverse complement strand
TTCGCGACGTTTGCTTTCACGACGTTCTTCTTTTGCTTTCGCAATGTCAGAAGCTTCAGTAACTGCAGCTTTAGTACGAAGTACTAGGCTACGGATAACTGCATCGTTGTAACGGAAGTTATGTTCTAACTCGTCCATTACTTCTTGACCAGCTTCAACGTTCATAAGAACGTAGTGAGCTTTGTGAAGCTTTTCGATTGGGTATGCCAATTGACGACGGCCCCAGTCTTCTAGACGGTGAATTTGACCACCAGAATCTTTGATTGAAGCAGTGTAACGCTCAATCATTGCAGGTACTTGTTCACTCTGATCAGGGTGAACCATAAATACGATTTCATAATGACGCATTTATTATTCCTTACGGTTTGTTAGCCCCAACGTGGCTCGGCTAAACCAGTCATAGGGCAAGGAACTAATGAGAAGCCGAATTTTGAGGCGAAATTATATAGCAGACTAAAAATAAGAGCAATGGCTAAACACCAAATGATCGCTATTTATGCGAAATAGATCGGCTTTTTCTTTTCACCAGCGCCAAAAACAGCAAAAGACCATTAATCAACGATTAATGGTCTTTTTATTTTTGACATTTGAATTACTTTAAGCCGCGCTGACGCACCACTTCAAATAAGCAAATACCAGTAGTCACTGAAACATTTAAGCTTGATACGCTACCTGACATAGGTAGTGACACAAGTTCGTCACAATGCTCACGCGTTAAGCGACGCATTCCTTTGCCTTCAGCGCCCATCACAAGCGCGACAGAGCCTTCAATTTTGGTATCAAACAACTCAGAGGTGGCTTCACCAGCAGTACCGATAATCCACACGCCCTGTTGTTGAATTTCACGCATAGTACGCGCCAAATTGGTTACCTGAATCAAAGGCATCGTTTCAGCAGCACCACAAGCAACCTTGCGTACTACTGGCGTTAGTGATGCCGATTTATCTTTAGGCACGATAACAGCGTGGACACCAGCGGCATCAGCACTACGAATACAAGCACCTAAATTATGCGGATCAGTAACGCCGTCAAGGATCAACAGGAACGGATGCTTATTCTCAGCGATAATCTGATCAAGCTCAGCTTCGGTCTTAACCTTGGCAGTACGGGCATTGGCGATAATTCCCTGATGAGACTCACCATTGGCTTTTTCGTCCATGGTTTTCTTACCCACAAACGCGATGCTAATACCATTACGACGTGCGACGCCAATCACCTTAGTCATACGTTGATCTTCACGTCCTTTTAGGACAAAAATCTCAAGAATACGCTCAGGTTCGTTAACTAAAACAGCTTCAACGCTGTGTAATCCAAATAGAAGGTCGTGTTTACTCATTTACTTATTGCTACCTTGTTCTGTACTACGAGAATTTTTTCCCGGACGTGATTTCGATGTATTGTTGTTTCTTTTGCGACTACTAGGCTTACGTTTTTTGGCTGGCTTATCCGTTTTATCACTAGGTAGCTGGCCGCTTTTGTATCCTGATTTAGTCTCAGTGTTTGATGGTTTTTTACCTGAAGAACGTTTATTGCTGCCGCGTAAGCGTTTTTTATTACCAGCAAATTCAATCAGGGTTAAATCAATCTTTTTCTCGTCAAGGTTTACCGAGGCAACTTTAACTTCAATGCGATCACCCATGTGATAGGTGTTATTAGAATGTTCAGCCACTAGACGCGCTTTGGCAGCATCAAAGTGATAATAATCACCAGGTAATGCACTGATGTGCAGTAAACCTTCAATGTTGACATCATCAAGGCGAATAAAACAGCCAAAGCTAGTTACCGTACTGATGGTGCCTTTAAAGGTATCACCAACATGGTCAAGCATGTATTCACATTTAAGCCAGTCAGCAACATCACGCGTCGCATTATCAGCGCGGCGTTCGGTCATTGAACAATGTTCACCAAGATTAGCAACCTGCTCGGCTAAATATGGATAGGCACCAATCTTCTTGCCTTCACTTGCGCTTAACTGTCTTTTCTTCACTAACAATGACTTGATGGTACGGTGTAAAATCAAATCAGGGTAACGACGAATTGGCGAAGTAAAGTGGCTGTAGTGATCCAGTGCTAAACCAAAGTGCCCTTCATTGTCAGGTGCATATACCGCTTGCTTCATCGAGCGCAGTAACATAATTTGGATTAATTCGGCATCATCGCGCCCTTTGACTTTTTCAAGCAATTGGCTGTAATCACGCGGGGTTGGTTTTTCACCACCGCCTAATGACAAACTAAGCTCGCCTAAGAATGCGCGGAAGTTAGTTAACTTATCATCGCCAGGGGTATCGTGAACGCGGTACAGCGCTACGCCTTCATTCTTCTCAACAAATTTTGCAGATGCGACGTTAGCTAAAATCATGCATTCTTCAATCATCTTGTGAGCATCGTTACGCACTAATGGGATGATCTTATCAATTTTACGATTTTCATCGAACACAAATTGTGTTTCAGTGGTTT
>JABSRS010000301.1:0-1805 GCA_013214885.1 Gammaproteobacteria bacterium | reverse complement strand
GCGATGGCCCCACGTTCAAGACGACGAGCGTTTAATACGGTATATAACTTATGCAGCTCTTCAAGATCATCAACTCGCTCAGCATATTCCTGACGTAATGTTTGATCACCGTCAAGGATCGCAGCCACTTTATTATAGGTAAAGCGAGCATGTGAATTCATTAATGCTGGGTAGAATTTATAGCCTGACAAATTACCTTTTTCACTGATGGTCATTTCACAAACCATACATAGGCGATCAACATTTGGATTTAACGAACACAAGCCGTTTGATAAAATCTCTGGCAACATTGGAATAACGTTTTCAGGAAAATAAACCGAGTTACCACGTTCTAATGCTTCATCGTCAAGAGCAGTGCCTACTTTTACATAGCTACTAACATCAGCAATGGCGACCCATAAGCGCCAACCGCCACTTTTCTTGCGTTGACAATATACGGCATCATCAAAATCACGAGCATCAGCACCATCGATAGTCACTAGCGGTAAACCGCGTAAATCAATGCGGTTTTCCTTTGAACTTTCTGGAACTTCAGGCGTTAAGTCAGCAATTTCAGCCAATAACTTATCTGAAAATTGGTGTGGTAAATCGTGATTACGCAAGGCAATATCGATTTCCATCCCAGGATCCATTTCATCACCCATAATCTCAACAATTTTGCCGAGAGGGCTTTGATGACGCGATGGTCGTTTGGTTACTCTAACGATAACCACTTGGCCATTTCTAGCACCGTTAACATCTTCGTCATTAACAATAATATCTTGGGCAATACGTGCTTCATCTGGCACCACGAAACTAACGTCGCCATCAACGAAAAAACGACCGACAAAGTCTGTTTTACCATGTTCAACCACGCGAACAATCCGTGCATCACGCTTACCACGACGATCATTGCCGCCCGATTGCGCTAGTACGATGTCACCATGAAGCACACCGTGCATCTGTTTTTGATCGATAAACAGATCTTTGCCGCCATCTTCAGGTCGGAAAAAACCAAAACCATCACGGTGCCCTAAAATTCGCCCTTTCATTAAATCCATCCGCTCTGGTAAACCATAGCTACCATTACGAATATATACGGCTTGACCATCACGTTCCATCGCACGTAGGCGACGACGCAATCCTTCAAGTGAATCAGGATCAGTGATTTCGAAAGCTTCGGCTATTTGTTCGCGTTTTAATGGCGCGTCAGAATGCTTAAGCAGTTCAAGAATAAGTTCACGACTGGCAATTGGCTTGTCGTAATTTTGCTGCTCGCGCGCTAAATGTGGGTCTTGATTTGGGCTGAATTTTTTAGACATTTTCGAGTGTTGTTGATAATAATTGGCGGTAGTATAACAGATATAAACTTTGTCGCCTAAAAATGAATCGTACAACCTTAAAAAATCCAACCCAAGCACATTGCAGTCTTTATATCGGTGAGTTTTATTTTGATCCATCATCATGCTGCTAACTTTTGAACTGCATAATTCGGACAAACACCAAGAAAAACACCTTATTCTGAACATTTTAGATTAGCTCCCAGAACATAATTGATCAGCTATTGCGCTTGGTCAAAATATAGCCTACAGTGGCAAACCTGATATTAATTATCAGGTTATCTATAACAAAAGGATTTAATGATGAAAGTTACAAGTTACAAGTTACAACGATATTATTATTCTCAACCTTAGTGCTTCAAGGCTGCGCAGGTGATATACCTTGCACTGGTAGCGGATCGGTCAAAGGCGAGAAAACCGAAGGCGTGCCAGGAACAATAACGGGTGAGGCTAAAATTTCATGTACATTTAATCAAATGCTAGTAG
>JABSRS010000300.1 GCA_013214885.1 Gammaproteobacteria bacterium | reverse complement strand
CATTGGCGAGTCCGAAGACAAATTTAGATAGCAGATAGACCAAACAAGGCAGTGCGATAAGTTTAATTGACGATATCAATAATCCTTGCCAAAAATTCGACAATCGTAACCGTGCAAGCGACGCTCCCAATACCAACAAGGCACCAGGCAATGCAACTTCACTGATCAGACCCAAACCATTGAGTAGCCACTGCGGCAGTTCAAGACCAATTTTATTAAGGGATAAACCAAGTACTAGGCTCATCACAATTGGATTTTTGAAGGTGTTAATGATTGGCTGCCAGCGAGAACGTTTTAAGCTATGGGAACTTGCAACGTAATAAAGCGAAAAAGCCAATAGAGAATGAAAGGCTATGACCATAAAAGCATAGCGGATCCCAGCATCACCAACGACTTGGCTGACAATAGGAATGCCCAAAAAAACGTTATTAGAATAAACCGCACAAAGTGCAAAGGGAGATTTGTTCGTTTGCTTGTTGAGCAGCCACATTAGCGCAACAAAAATAATCAACATCGGAAAATAAAATGCCGCCAACAACGTTAGCGGCACATCATCTGGCTGACCATAACGATAACTGCCTAAAAAAAGCAGCACGGGCAATAAAATTTTAGCCGTTAAATCATTTGCGACATCAAGCCATTTTGGCTTGAGCCACTGAGATTTCGCTAATAGCCAGCCAGCCGCCACCATCGCGAACAATGGCAATAAAATGGTAACGATCAAATGTTAGAGCCCTAGTTCAAGCCCTAGCTTATACAGCGCATTTTTCTTTTGCTCATAAAGTTTGGCCACTAATCCCGCGGCTTTTTTAAGTGGCAGCTCGGTGGCTAATAATTTTAAGGCATCAACAACTTCAGGGGAAATTTCATCGCTATCTGATTTATAGCCAGCAACCATCACCACCATTTCACCCCGTTGGTTATTACTGTCAGACTCTAACCACAGCAATAAATCACTAGCTTTGTCACCATGAATGGTCTCGAAAGCCTTTGTCACTTCACGCGCCAATACAATGTGACGATCAGGACCAAAAATTTCAATCATTTCTTTAACGGTATAACAAATGCGGCGCGGTGACTCATAAAAAACCATGGTCCGCTCTTCCGTCTGAAGATTTTTCATTTGGGCCATTCTTGCCGCAGATTTAGAAGGTAAAAAACCCTCAAAACAAAAACGGTCAGTGGGCAGGCCCGCAGCACTCAGTGCCGTAATCGCTGCACAAGCACCAGGTAGTGGCACCACTTCAAATCCTGCAGCACGCACCCCGTTCACTAAATGGTAACCTGGGTCACTAATTAATGGCGTGCCAGCATCAGACACTAACGCAATAGATTCACCGTTGGCTAATTTGGCGACAATAGTGTCGACGCGCGCCCGTTCATTATGATCATGAACCGACATCGTTTTACTTTTGATCTCATAATGACTTAATAATCGGCCAGTATGACGGGTATCTTCGGCACAAATGACATCAACCTGCTTTAGCACTTCTAGCGCGCGCAGGGTGATATCACCAAGATTACCGATAGGCGTCGGTACGATATATAATTTTGCAGATACTAATTCCATGAAATTCCCTAATAATCTTGGCTGGATTTACTGTTTAAAGCTGATATAAACTAGACTTTGTAATATGATTAAACATTGGATGCTCGAACCGCGCATTATATCAGAGAGAGAAATTGTGTCTAAACTTATCCACTGTAAGAGCATTGAAAAATACACTATTGCTATCGTATTGGCATTAATAGTGGCTGGTTGTGGTACCACAAGCCAGAAAATTAGCCGACCACCAGCTGTTATCGAGCTTGGCAGCACTCAATACAGTGCTGAGCATTATTTAAATTTAGCTCAACGCAGCGCTTTGGCTCAAAAACAAAGTTATTTACTGCAAGCAGCTCGAGCATACTTAGGGCAAAACCAACCAGCTAAAGCTAAGGCTTTACTTGATAGTATTAGCTTGAGTTCATTACCCAACGATGATCACCGACTCGAGCTGCAACTACTCAAAAGTAAGGTGTTAACAAGTGCTGGTGATATAGACGGCGCAATCAATGCGTTAACCCCATCAGGTCAATGGCAAGTATCAAGCCAGCGTTGGCAACAATTTTACCAGCTACGCAGTAACCTTGAACTTCGCAATGACCAAATGACTGATGCTGCTCAAAGTTTAATGACGTTGAGTCAGCACCTAACAGCACCTGCGCTATTAGTCGATAATCAAACGGCTATCTGGCAACTATTGACCCCGATTCCCCAAGATTTATTAAAGGAAGCCCGTGCGGATGCGATAACTCAGCCTGTTAAAGGTTGGTACGCGCTAGCAATCGCTGCTCAACAAAGCGCAATGTCACCAAACGATTTACAACGAGCAATCACTCAGTGGACCCTTGATTTCCCAACGCATCCTGCAATCGCAAATTTACCACAGGAACTGGTCGACGCTGTTAATGTTTTGCCCTATGCCCCCCGAAAGATTGCATTATTATTACCGCTGTCTGGTCGCTATGAAAAACTAGGCGTTGCGGTTCAGAATGGTCTCATTAGTAATTTATTAACCCAAGATGACGCGCCTCAACTGATCATTTTTGATACGCAAGATTTGGGCGCACAACAAGCTTACAATCAAGCCATTGAGAATGGAGCCCAATTTATTGTCGGGCCATTACTTAAAGCCAATGTTGAAATAGTCAGCCAATTGATGACCGACATTCCAGTACTATTATTAAATAAACCAACCACCAGCCACATTGGCAATCGGCATTACTCATTTTCGCTCGATAAAGAAAGTGAAGCGATTCAAGGTAGTGAGTATATCTATCATTCGGGGAAGAAATTTCCTGCGATCATCGCGCCTAACAATGCCAACGGGCATCGAATTGCCAATTTATTTAGCCAACATTGGCAGTCACTGACGCAGGAAGAGGGCCAACCAAGTGATGTTGAACAGTTCTTTTTTAACAACGACAAAGAATTAAAGTTAACCGTTGAAAAAATGTTTGAAACCAACCAATCACAAGCTAGGATTAACCACATAAGGTTGCTGGTTGGCAATGCAATGAAAAGCGAAACCCGTTCACGCCGTGATATCGACGCAGTTTACTTAGTCGCTAACCCATCGCAAACCAATATGTTAAAACCCTCTATCGATGTTACAGTTAGTGCTTTCGCCTCTGAAGTTCCTGTGTATGTAGGTTCTACTGGCAATATTAATCACAGTAGTAGCCGTGGTACGGGTGACTTAAATAAGCTACATGTTAGCGAATTACCTTGGTTATTAAAACTGCGCGATACTAAGCTGTCGCCAGCTAAAGCAAAAGCCTTATGGCCAAAATTAAAACAAAGTCAGCTACGCCTGTTTGCTATGGGCCATGACGCTTATCAACTGATTGAATATTTAGCCCAGATGGAATTATTTCCACAATATAAACTCGAAGGCTTTAGTGGTCGATTGAGTCTTGATCACGATCATCATATCAACCGAGAGATGAGCTGGGCTCAATATCAACGAGGAAAACTTCGCCCACAGCGATAATAATAGGCAAATATGCGAGATCGAGGACAAAAATTTGAGCAGCTGGCAAAAAATCACCTTAAAAATCGTGGTTTAGTGCCGATTTGTGATAATTTTAATAGCAGAGTCGGTGAAATTGACCTGATAATGTCCGATAATGATGTTTTAGTGTTTATTGAAGTGAAGTATCGCACCAGCAACAGCTTTGGCGGAGCTATCGCGGCAGTAAGCCGCACTAAACAGCACAAAATAATTAAAACTGCGATGTTTTATTGCCTGCGTAACAACATAAATTTTGAACATGTTGCCAGTCGATTCGACGTCGTTGCTATCTCAGGCTCAAACGAGCCTTTTGATATAGAATGGGTCAAGAGTGCTTTTCCCACATAAATCTATTAAACCAATTAAGGCAGTGTAATGTTAGAACGCATTAAAGAATGTTGTACCCAAAGTATTCATACAAAAATTGATGCCCTAGAGACTTTACCACCATCAATCGAAAAAGCAGCGATGATGATGGTATCTTGTTTATTAGGCGACGGTAAAATTTTAACCTGTGGTAATGGTGGCAGCGCGGGTGACGCGCAACATTTCTCATCAGAACTATTAAACCGTTATGAAACCGAACGCCCG
>JABSRS010000299.1 GCA_013214885.1 Gammaproteobacteria bacterium | reverse complement strand
CGTACTTATACCAATCCCAATAGCTGGCTATTACTCGGCAAGTTGCTCCTGCATTGCCCTAATGTCGACATCCATGTCGAAATCAATCAAGCGCCTGGTCTAAATTAATTATCTCCACGCACAACAAGATCATAAATTTAATGTAACTGGTATTAGGACTGCTCAACAACAAAATCGTTTAGCTGACCATTGGTTTTTTTCAACATTCGCTGCCACTCAATAATTGGCAATCGAATGGTTAGTATTGCATTGCCCAACTCATCGTATTGCTCATTTTCAACGCAATCAAACTGATACAACAGACCTTTTAACTGGCCTTGAACCGCTGATGGCAATAATAACTGATGATTGACTATTTCCCCTGCCAGCAATTCGCTTAAGGCTTGGACAAGTAAATCACAACCTTCGCCAGTTCGAGCAGATAACCACACCCGAATCGGTTTACCTTCGTCGTCACGATCAATCCGTGGCGGCAGGTTACCTTCTAAGCTATCAAGCTTGTTACACACCAGTAGCTGCGGAATATCATCAGCTTCAATTTGCTCAAGAACCAATCTAACTTGTTCTATATTATCTGTTTTACGCGGATCAGCAACATCTATCACATGAAGTAACAAATTAGCTTGTTGGGTTTCTTGTAATGTCGCTTGAAATGCCGCGACTAAGTCATGGGGTAAATGTCGAATAAAGCCAACAGTATCGGCTAAGATAACTTCTCCGGCATCTTCGATATCTAACTTTCTAAGCGTCGGATCTAATGTTGCAAACAACTGATCTGCCACGTAAACATCTGAAGATGTCAGTTGGTTAAACAGCGTAGATTTACCTGCATTAGTGTAACCAACCAGAGAAACTGTCGGTACTTCGGCCCGGCTACGAGCTCGACGACCCTGATCTCGTTGTTTTGACACTTTTGCTAGACGAGCCTGAATATTTTTTATTCTGGCGCGCAATAACCGGCGATCGGTTTCAAGTTGCGTTTCACCTGGCCCACGTAAACCAATCCCACCCTTTTGTCGTTCAAGGTGTGTCCAACCACGAATAAGTCGGGTCGACATATGACGTAATTGCGCCAGCTCAACCTGAAGTTTACCTTCATGAGTACGAGCGCGCTGGGCAAAAATATCCAGAATAAGTGAGGTACGATCAAGGACTCGACACTGGCACAAGGCTTCGATATTTCGTTCCTGTGACGGCGTCAGTGCATGATTAAAAATGATGACGTTGGCATTTAATGACTTGACAGCATCAGCAATTTCAGCAGCTTTACCCGTGCCAACAAAATACTTAGCATGAGCTGATTTGCGGGAACCCGTAATCTTTCCGCAGGTTTTAACCCCTGCAGAAGATACGAGTAACTCAAGCTCATCTAAATCTTCGCGATCGCTTTCAGATGAAAAATCGACATGGACAAGCACTGCCAGTTCACCTGCTTCATAACGATCAAACAAAAATTAATCCTTAGCCTCGGTGGTACTTTCAGCCTCGTCAGCTTGCACATGATGTGCGGTAAATGGACGAGCAGGCACTACCGTAGAGATAGCGTGCTTGTAAACCATTTGACTGACGGTATTGCGAAGTAAAATAACAAATTGATCAAATGATTCAATTTGCCCTTGCAACTTAATCCCGTTGACCAAATAAATTGCGACCGGCACGCGCTCACGACGAAGTGCGTTTAAAAACGGGTCTTGCAATGATTGCCCCTTAGCCATAATTATTCCTTATTATTTAAACCCAATATTGGGTATATCTCTTTATTTTTATAAATAAACTAGTCTGCAATACACTAAAATACCAATCTGACAAATTTAATCAAATTGGGATCATGCAATTACCATTAGTGACTAGCCAACAGTTTTCTTTACTTGTTCTATATTTAACACAATTTGCGCTTCAGCATTTGGCTCAAGCGGCGTTTGTAATCGATGTAGCTTATCCCATCCTCTTAACCAAGTCATCTGACGTTTGGCTAATTGACGCGTAGCAACAATTGAGCGATAGACCATTTCTTCGTGATCGATTTTCTGATCCAAATATTGCCACATTTGACGGTAGCCGACACATCGCATCGAGGGTAAATCAAGATCTAAATCATCCCGCTGATACAATTTAATCACTTCTTGCTCAAAATCTTGCGCAATCATCTGGTTAAATCTTTGCTCAATCCGGCGATGTAACTCGCTACGCTCATCAGGATATATCGCAAACTGATAAACATCGAATGGCAAATCCTTATCAATAACAGCTGATAACTCAGTCATTGATTTACCAGAAATTTTATACACTTCCAACGCCCGAGACACTCGCTGCGGGTCATTGGGATGGATCCGTTTCGCCGACACAGGATCAACCAATGCTAGTTGGTCATGAACATATTGCCAACCGTGTTCCTTGGCCAAGGCATCTATTTCAGCCCTAATAACTGGATTGGCACCTGGCAATGGTGATAAACCATCAACCAATGCCTTGAAATATAACATGGTGCCGCCGACTAACAACGGTGTTTTTCCACGACTGACGATATTTGCCATTTCTGTTAAGGCATCTCGACGAAAATCAGCAGCTGAGTAGGCGTCTTTTGGATCTAAAATATTAATCAACCGATGCGGCGCCCGCGTTAACTCGCTGTGATCGGGCTTAGCCGTGCCGATATCCATCCCACGGTAAACCAGTGCCGAGTCGACTGAGATAATTTCACAATTAAATTGCTCACACAATCTAATCGCTAACTCGGTTTTGCCACTAGCTGTTGGTCCCATCAGGAAAATAGCTTTTGGTAATGCTGTCACGGTCATAAACTCAGTATTGGTTATAAGGTTAATTAAACTGCGCGATTAACGACGTGAAATCAACTGGCTTAACCAACGACCGACATTGAGCCTGAAGTTGGTTGTGGTAATTATCTGCTTTTTCTAACAAGCTCATCGCATCAACCATCGAATAATTTGCCGCAACAAACTGTGATAACCAGTGACAAACTACTTGTGCCAATTCGGTTTCTGCTTGCTCTAATTGCTGAGCATTTTTTAAAATTTGTAAAAAATTTGGAATTTCACTGACTAAATCTTGATTGCGTAAGATCCCAGGGACTTGCTTAACAATGATTTGGGGGCTGCGGTAAACAATTTCAATCCCGAGTCGACGAAATAATTGCTGATTTAAGTTTATTTGCTCAACTAACGAGCTATCGAGGCTTATCGCAATCGGTAGTAATAATGGCTGGCCGCGTAAACCCTGGGCCCAGTTTGCCTGCAACTCAATATAATTTACGTTTTTCGCCAGATCACTTAATGACAATAGCCCGAGATTCTGATCTTGTTTGACTAACAAAAAACGTTGCTCAATCACTGACAGCGCAACACCGAACAACTCACTGCTCGCAGCAACTTGAGGTAATGCGACGGAATGAGGGCTAGTGGTCATTAATGATTGGTAAGACCGCGCAGCTTCTGCCAATTGAGCTGGATTTGCTTGCCCTTGATACGAGTCTTTAACACTCGCATAGGATTGTTTTCTCCCTGGGCTGTAGTTGGTTGCAGCACTGCTTCCCGAACTGATCGCCGAACTGGTTGCCGAACTGATCGCCGAACTTTGCGCATGACCGTAATCATGGCTCGATGCTGCAGGTGCCGTTTCAAGATTGGCAGGCTGCGATTGTTGATTATCACCTAAGGCTTGGTTAAGCCCGCTGTTGAGCACTTGATAGATTAAATCATGAACCATTCGGGCCTGATGAAAACGCACTTCATGTTTAGCGGGATGAACATTAACATCGACTTGATCCGCGCCAATTTCAATATAAAGGATATAACTTGGCACCACGCCTTCGGGTAACCAGTATTGATAGGCCTGCCTAATGGCGTGATTAATTAACTTATCACGCATCATTCGACCGTTGACATAACAAAACTGCGAATCACTATAAGATTTACACCCTTGGGGCAACACTAACCAACCCGATAGCTTAATATCGTTATGCTCGCTGGTTATCGCGATGGCATTATCAATAAACCCTTTAGAGCATAGCGTGCCAACACGCCGCTCCTGTTGCGCTACTGTGGTTGCCCCGTGGAGCTGACGCAATGTTTTACCATTGTGCTTCAACACAAATTGAATATCGAAATGACTCAGCGCAAAGCGTTTAATGAGCTCATCGATGTGATTAAATTCGGTTTTTTCGGTCCGTAGGAACCGGCGTCGTGCTGGGGTATTAAAAAACATATCAGCAAC
>JABSRS010000030.1:9099-17029 GCA_013214885.1 Gammaproteobacteria bacterium | reverse complement strand
CTAGATCGGTATTTTCTAAGGTCGCGAGATTACCAGGACTGCGTTCCCAGTGACGCAAATCAGCCAATACAATGTTTCGGCCTTGGGCGATGCCTAATTCTGGTTTGTCGGCAAATGCAAGTGGCACAATAAGTTTTGCATTTAGTTGCGATATCTCATCGAGGCGGGCGTACTCAAATCCCGAACCGAGTAATGTGACATCGATATCAAATTGATTAATTAGCTTGGCAGCTCGCAATAACGAGTGCTCATTATCAGTACCAAAAACTAACCCTTGCTGCTCAATTTTGGCTAAAGCTGCTAGTGCTGAGTTATATTCTATTTGGTTGCCATCTTGTAAATTGATTTTGCCGTAGGCATCTTGATACCAATTGGCATCTGAAAATGTTTGACGCAACAGTGCAATACTGCCCATTAGTGATGATGGATAATCCTGAGCAGAGCTGCCCTTGTCAAATGAACCAAAATGCTGGGCTTTAGCGTTATAGATTAAATCATTAGCAATGCCATCGGCTAAAGACACCGTCATCGCGCGACCTTGTAATAAACCGTCTTGTTTGGCACTTTGCACCACGGTAAAACCATTGTTTAGTAGAGCTTTGGCTTTTTTACTATCAGGGACAAAATGATCAACCCAGTTTTGCTGCGCGTGAATGGCGCCATTGGCCGCGTTACCGCCAATGCGATCAATGCGATAGGTTGGTCCCCTGTGATCGTTTGTTGGGTAATCAAAGGTGATGCCATAATCACTATAAGCATCAATAAAACCTGGGTAAATAGTATACCCCTGTAAATCGACGTGTTTGGCCCCTGGCGGAACTTGGCCATTTTTAATCACAGACTGCACTCGACCATTGTTGATAACAAGGGTCGCATTCTCGATCACTTTACCTGGTTGACTATGGATGGTGGCATTAGTAAAGGCAATGAGCTCGGGAGTCTTATGGTGAAGACCAATGACTGGCGAGGTTTGGTCAGCCTGCGCCACTGAGCAGACTATCCCATAGGTGAGAGCCGCACTTAATAGTTTAATTTTCATTATGGTAACTCGGTTGATTTTTGTAAATTTTTTTGTAGCAATAAGGTAACAATTTTTAGGCGGCAAGGGGAACACCAATTTTACGAATATGTAAGAAAATGTAACCACTTAACCGTGTTATTTAATATTTGAGCTATTATTGTTAGGTGATATACCCGTGACCATTGGCAATACAGTTTAAACGGGTATAAAACCTGCGGTCTCATTGATTACGGGTATTTGTCATCTCGCTGACATATAATTCGATTGGTTGAGTTGCTTTTATTAGCAGGTTTGTAATTAGAATAACAAAAGGTAAATTGAATATGGGTTTTCTAACGTGGATTTTATTAGGGTTAGTTGCTGGGATCTTGGCTAAATGGATTATGCCTGGTAAAGATGGCGGTGGTTTTATTATGACCGTGTTACTAGGAGTGGCGGGTGCATTCGTTGGTGGCTATATTGGGAGTAAATTGGGCATCGGTGCTACCGATGGTTTTAATATTGTTAGTATTGCCACGGCTACTGCTGGCGCGTTTTTATTATTATTTATTTATAATAAAGTCAGTAAATAATAATTTAACCATAAAAAAACCAGTAGCTTCGCAGTTACTGGTTTTTTTGAGCAACATTTGGTTGAGCAGGGAATAATTAAGCAGGGAATAGCTGAGTTAGCTTAGTCGCTAACATCATGTTGCCCGTTGCTTTAATTTTACCCATCATAAATGCGGTCATGCCATTAACGCTGCCGTCTAGTAAACCTTTTAACGTTTTGCTTTTAAGCGATAGTGTTACTGATGGATCATCATGCTCACCGTCATGAATTTCATAAGCACCGTCAGCAACAACTAAGTGAAAAAGCTCACCTTCTAGGTCAAACTGAAAAACTTCATCAACACCAGAGGCTGCTGCTGAATCAAATTTGCTGGCTAAAATTTCTTGGTATTCGCTTACGGTCGACATAAAAAATCCTATAATTATTTGAATATGAGGTCTGACCTCCAAGGTATCATGATAAATATTGAAGTCAATGACTTTTTCGAACGCATGTTTTATTTAATATCACCACAACATCACACAAATGATTGCTCTTTTTTGATTTATTTTGCTTTAGATCGGCTATAATTGCGCGATTTTTAAATTAATGAGATACCTTTTACTATGACAAGCTTTGCTGATTCGGTGAAAAAACGCCGTACGTTTGCGATTATTTCCCACCCCGATGCTGGTAAAACCACCATTACTGAAAAAGTATTGTTGTTCGGAAACGCGCTGCAAAGAGCCGGCACAGTAAAAGGCAAGAAGTCAGGTCAACATGCAAAATCTGACTGGATGGAAATGGAAAAAGAGCGTGGGATTTCGATCACCACCTCAGTGATGCAATTTCCTTATCGTGATGAATTAATCAATTTACTCGATACTCCTGGTCACGCCGATTTCTCGGAAGATACCTACCGAACTCTTACGGCAGTTGACTCATGTTTAATGGTCATTGATACGGCTAAAGGCGTTGAAGCCCGTACCATTAAATTAATGGAAGTCACGCGTTTACGTACTACCCCGATTGTCACTTTTATGAACAAAATGGATCGAGATGTTCTTGATCCATTAGAAGTAATGGATGAAGTTGAAACGGTATTAAATATCATGTGCGCGCCAATTACTTGGCCAATCGGGATGGGTAAATCATTTAAAGGTGTTTATCATCTATTGCGTGATGAAGTTATTTTGTATCAGTCAGGTCAAGGCCACACCATTCAAGAAGTGCGGATTATTAAAGGGCTAGACAATCCTGAATTGGATGTAGCCCTTGGTGATTATGCTGAAGAATTACGTGAATCAATGGAATTAATCCAAGGGGCATCAAACCCGTTTGATTTAGAAATGTACCTAGCTGGTGAATTAACGCCAGTATTCTTTGGTACCGCAATGGGTAACTTCGGGGTCGACCACATGCTTGATGGCATGGTTGAATGGGCGCCATCGCCAATCAATCGCATTGCCGAACAACGCGAAGTTAAAGTTGATGAAGAAAAATTCACGGGTTTTGTGTTTAAAATTCAAGCCAACATGGATCCTAAACACCGTGACCGTATCGCCTTTATGCGTGTGTGTTCTGGTAAATATACCAAGGGCATGAAAATGCGCCACGTGCGGATCAATAAAGATATTAATGTTAATGATGCACTGACCTTTATGGCGGGCGATCGTAGTCAAGCTGACGAAGCGGTAGCCGGTGATATTATCGGACTGCATAACCACGGTACTATTCAAATTGGCGATACCTTTACCCAAGGTGAAATGCTGAAATATACCGGTATTCCAAACTTTGCCCCTGAATTATTCCGTCGTATTTTGCTTAAAGATCCACTAAAAATGAAGCAATTACAAAAAGGTCTGACTCAGTTATCGGAAGAGGGAGCGGTTCAGGTCTTTAGACCGCTTCGTTCTAATGAACTTATTCTAGGCGCCGTTGGTGTACTACAGTTTGAAGTGGTTATCGGCCGTTTAAAATCTGAATACAAAGTTGAAGCGATTTATGAACCAATCAATGTCGCAACAGCGCGTTGGGTATCATGTGATGATCAAATTGTCTTTGAAAAGTTCAAGAAAAAAGCGTTCGACAACTTAGCCCTAGATGGCGGTAATAACCTTACTTATATCGCACCAACTCGGGTTAACTTGAGCTTGGCCCTTGAGCGACATCCTGAGATTGATTTTAGAGAAACGCGCGAAAACTAATAGCAAACTAACTGTAAATTTACTGCCTAATCGGCTCATTAATTGAGATTAATGAGCCGATTATTTCGATTTAAGGTACCCTATGATGAACGACAATCATCGATACTGATAAATCATGCTTAATTTCATCGACAGCCACTGTCACCTCGATTTTAGTAACAATATCAGCCACCTTATCGCCCAGGCGCAACAAGTCGGTGTTTCGCGATTTGTGGTTCCCAGTGTCAATTATAATAACTGCTCGACCGTCCTTGCCTTAAGTCAGCAATACAGTGCTGTTGCTTGTGCATTTGGGATCCACCCACATTTTATTCAGTCTGACAACAAACTGTCTTCACTGACTAAGCTCGCGACTGCGCAACGAAATAACATTGTCGCCATCGGTGAAATTGGCTTAGACGGCGCGATTGCTACTGACCTAACAATCCAAATTGAATTACTGGTTAAGCAGTTAAAACTAGCCAAGGAACTTGATCTTCCTGTTATTTGCCATGCGCATAAAGCTTATGATCCATTGCTAAAACAATTACGCATCATAAAACTAAAGCGGGGCGGTGTGATCCATGGCTTTAGCGGTAGCTTGGTCCAAGCGAATGAGTTTATTAAATTAGGGTTTAAATTAGGCATCGGCGGGGTGATTACTTACCCTCGTGCTAATAAAATTAGAACCACGGTCAGTCAATTATCCCTGGAAAATATCATGCTTGAGACTGACTCTCCCGATATGCCGCTTTTTCAGCAACAAGGAAAACCCAACGCTCCCGTTAACATTCCAATTATTGCTCAAACGATTAGTGAACTGATGGAAATTGATCTAGCGCAGGTTGCTAGCCAAACAAATTGCAATACCACCACGCTATTTTCATTAGATTAAACAGTTTTTGTAACAAATGTGATCGCGGCTAAAGTACTGAGTTTTAAAAGTTGCTAGATTACAGCCTGCGTTATTATGCGGTATAGCCAAGTGACCTCCTGCCAAGACAATTGTAATAGGTTATTTGGCTATACCCCTTATATTAATAAACTACTGGAGAGTCTAATGACCGATCTAGAACGCGCCGCTTGTTATGGTATTCAACTAATGGATTTAACCACCCTAAATGATAATGATACCGAGCAAAAGGTCATAGATCTTTGTCATAAAGCCATATCTCCGGCAGGAAAAACTGCAGCGATATGTATTTATCCTCAATTTATTCCTGTCGCAAAACAAGCACTTCGCGAATTAAAATCAACTGATATTTTAATCGCTACAGTAACTAATTTCCCTCACGGTAATAGTGATGTTGAGTTAGCTGTTAGCGAAACTAAAAAAGCAGTTGAGCTAGGTGCAGATGAGGTTGATGTTGTGTTCCCTTACCGAGCTTTTTTAGCCGGTGATCGTGAAATTGGAGCACAATTAGTCAAAGCATGTAAAGCAGCCTGTGGCGATCGCGCCATTCTAAAAGTTATCTTAGAAACAGGTGAAATTAAAGAACCAAGCTTGATTAAAGAAGCAAGTTTAATAGCCATTGCCGCAGGTGCTGATTTTATAAAAACCTCAACGGGTAAAGTACCCGTTAATGCCACCCTTGAAGCTGCAACCATGATGTTTGAAGCCATCAAGGAAACGGGCGGTACCTGTGGCTTTAAAGCTGCTGGTGGCGTTAAAAGTGCGCAAGATGTTGCTGACTATTTAGCTGTGGCTAAAAATGCATTAAACGATGAGTGGATTTGCCCAGAAAACTTCCGTTTTGGTGCTAGTAGCTTACTCGATAATCTATTACATGAGTTAGGTAAAACCGATCAAGGTTCTGATTCACAAGGTTACTAGTATGATATTTTTGCCACAGGAAATTATTCGCAAGAAACGCAACGGCCAAGAGCTAACGGCTCAAGAACTGGCGTTTTTTGTTGCTGGCATCACTAATAATACCATTAGTGAAGGTCAGATTGGTGCATTCGCCATGGCGACATACTTCCAAGGCATGACCATGGACGAGCGCATTGCTCTAACCACTGGGATGCGTGACTCGGGTGAGGTGCTTAACTGGCAATCACTCGATTTAGGCGGACCGATTGTTGATAAACACTCTACGGGTGGGGTCGGTGATTTAGTTAGCATTATGCTTGGACCTATTGTCGCTGCCTGCGGTGGTTATGTGCCGATGATCACTGGGCGTGGTTTAGGCCATACTGGTGGCACGCTCGATAAATTTGATGCAATTACTGGCTATCAGTCAGTGCCAAGCAGTACGTTATTTCGTGACACGGTTAAAGAAGTTGGGGTCGCCATTATTGGTCAAACAGGTGATTTAGCCCCAGCGGATAAACGCTTTTATTCAGTGCGTGATATCACCTCTACCGTTGAATCTATTCCATTAATCACCGCGTCTATTTTAGCTAAGAAGTTGGCTGCTGGCCTTGACGCGTTAGTGATGGATGTTAAAACGGGCAGCGGCGCATTCATGGCTGAGTTCTCCCAAGCGCAAGAGCTGGCGCACAGTATTGTTAATGTTGCTAATGGTGCTGGCGTTAAAACAACAGCATTAATTACCGACATGGACCAACTGCTAGCCTCAAGTGCGGGAAATGCCGTAGAAATGGTCGATGCGGTTAAATATCTGCGTAACGAACTCGATAATCCGCGTTTACATCAAGTAACGGTCGCTTTAGCCGCTGAAATGCTAACTATTAGTGGTTTGGCAGCTAATGATCATGATGCTCGAATTAAAGTTAATCAGGTTATTAGCAACGGTAAAGCGGCTGAAGTTTTCGCTAAAATGGTCGCTAAACTGGGTGGCCCAATTGATTTTGTTGAAAACTATCACCACCATTTACCGCAAGCCAATATTGTCAGGCCAATTTTTGCCGAGCAATCAGGGATTGTGCAGCGCATTGATACCCGAACTGTCGGTTTAAGCGTGGTCGAACTAGGCGGTGGTAGGCGCCGTGCTGATGATATTATTGATTATTCGGTTGGTTTGTCACAGGTCGCTACCGTTGGACTATCGCTCGATAGTCACACGCCAATGGCGATAGTGCATGCAGCCAATGAAGATGATTTTAAGCGCGCCGAACAAATGGTTAATCAAGCTTTTGTGCTTGGTGACTCAGTGCAAACACCTCAAGCGAGTGTGCTTGAAGTCGTTCGCCATCAACCTTAAGGATTTAGTGCAATGAAACGCGTAACAATTATGATGTTAGATTCGCTAGGTATTGGAGCCAGTGCTGACGCTGTCGATTTTGGTGATGTCGGTGCCAATACCTTTGGTAGCATCGCCAAAGCATGTGCTCAAGGCACTGCTGATATCAATCGTCAGGGCTTACTAACTTTACCAAATCTTAACCAGCTCGGCCTTGGTCATGCTTGTTTTGGTAGTTCTGGTTACTTTCCACCAGGACTAGATCAGAGCATTGAGCCCATTGCGAAGTACGGTCATGCTCAAGAACTTAGTTCTGGTAAAGATACTCCGAGTGGCCATTGGGAAATAGCTGGTGTGCCAGTACTTTTTGAGTGGGGCTACTTCAATGATAAAGAAAACTCATTCCCACAAGCATTGCTCGATCAAATTATTGAGCGTTGTAATTTACCTGGTATTTTAGGTAATTGTCATGCTTCTGGCACCACGATCCTAGAACAACTTGGTGAAGAACATATGGCCACAGGTAAGCCAATTTTCTACACCTCAGCTGATAGTGTGTTTCAAATTGCCTGTCATGAACAAAGCTATGGTTTAGAAAAACTGATGGACTTGTGTGTGGTGGTGCGTGAAGTACTGAACGACTACAACATTGGTCGGGTGATTGCGCGGCCATTTATTGGCACCAGTGCCGCTGATTTTGCTCGCACGGGTAACCGTCGCGACTTTTCGGTGTTACCACCAGCGCCTACCTTATTAGATATTGCGGCAGGCACGGGCAAAGAAGTGATAAGTGTTGGCAAAATAGCAGACATTTATGCTCACCAGGGGATTACCCAGAAAATCAAAGCGACTGGCTTAGCCGATTTGTTTGACGCCACATTAGTTGCCCACAAAAGTGCACCGAGTCACAGCATCATTTTTACCAATTTTGTTGATTTTGATTCGTCTTATGGTCATCGCCGCGATATTGCTGGCTACGCTGCGGCACTTGAATATTTTGATTCACGCTTGCCTGAGTTTTTAGCTCAAATGGCCGATGATGATT
>JABSRS010000030.1:0-9089 GCA_013214885.1 Gammaproteobacteria bacterium | reverse complement strand
TGTGATCCAAGCTGGCCAGGTAGTGATCATACCCGAGAACATATTCCCGTTATTTTTTATAGCCCGTCAATGAGCGGCGAAAATCTCGGACTGCGCGACACCTTTGCCGACATCGGACAAAGTATCGCGACCTACTTACAACTTGAACCACTTAGCTACGGCAAGTCGTTTTTATAATAATTAATAAGGTAAATTTCATGGCTACTCCACACATTAATGCTAATCCTGGTGATTTTGCAGAATCAATTTTATTGCCGGGCGATCCGCTCCGCGCCAAATACATCGCTGAAATATTCCTAACAGATGTGGTTCAAGTTAATGACGTCCGTAACATGTTTGGCTACACAGGCTATTACAAAGGTAAAAGAGTATCGGTGATGGGAACTGGCATGGGCGTGCCGTCTATTTCGATTTATGCCAAAGAACTAATCACTGAATACGGGGTTAAAAACCTGATCCGCGTTGGCAGTGCTGGTGCCGTATCATTGGATGTTAAAGTCCGTGATGTAATTATTGGCATGGGTGCTTGTACTGACTCTGGGGTTAACCGTGGTCGATTCCAAGGTCATGACTTTGCAGCTATTGCTGATTATGACTTGCTAGCCAATGCCGTTAACGCAGCTAAAGCTAAAGGGATTAAGGTTAAAGTTGGTAATCTTTATACCGCCGATCTTTTTTATTCACCAAACGATAGCATGTTCGACACGGTTGAGAAAATGAACGTTCTAGCGGTAGAAATGGAAGCCGCTGGTCTTTATGGCGTCGCTGCTGAATATGGCGCAAATGCATTATGTGTTGTGACTATTTCAGATCACATCCGAACAGGTGAAGTAACCACCGCTGAAGAGCGTCAAACAACCTTTAATGAGATGATCGAATTAACCCTCGAATCACTAATTGATTAGTTAATCTTTTGATTTTGGTTGTTCAGAAAGGTCGTTGTGCTCCCGCGCAGCGGCCTCTTGCTTTTTAGTCCGCCAAACCAAGTCTCGTAATTGATAGCGAGCCCTTTTTTGTGACATCGCTCTAGCGCATAGAAAACCAATAATTCCCGCTAACACTAAAGACCACTGATGCCATTTCAATTGTTGCTCTTGAATTGACACAATCGGCTCAATAAACTCGTTCTTATTCAAGCTCAGCTTCAAATAGCCCAGTAGTTTGTCTTGTCTGATTTCAGACACTAACAAGATAGATTCGTCGGGTGGTGTTTGAGTCGATTCTGCCATTAGCGTGCCATCAGCTCGATGGATCCACACGCCGT
This sequence comes from Gammaproteobacteria bacterium, assembly GCA_013214885.1. Taxonomy (GTDB): domain Bacteria; phylum Pseudomonadota; class Gammaproteobacteria; order Enterobacterales; family Psychrobiaceae; genus Psychrobium. The sequence goes on along the minus strand of JABSRS010000030.1, from coordinate 7,825 downwards.
TAAGTAATGGTGATTCTATTAATGTTTGAGCTAACCACTGCAGTTGTTGCTGCTCATTGAGCTTAAGCCCCATGGTGGCAGCTAACGCCAGTTGTTGTTTAAGCAATTGCGCAATAGCTTGCTTTTGCTGCTCTCTGATTTGGTGAGATTGTTGATCGGAATACCATAATAAAGTTCCTAAAAGCATCAACAGCAGCATAGCCAATGAAAATTGGCTAAGACGTTTGATAATAATATGCTTGTTAATTGCCCTGATGGTGCCTTTAGTCGTGCTATTCAAATTCTACCTCATAAAAAAGATCAATAAAGCTTAGTAATTTACGCATTTATCACTGCAATTAGCAACTATATACCCACTATCCATCGGATAAATAGTTTTGCCAATATCATTTCATATTTAAATTTGATAGTTTACTGGGGTTTTCTAATGGTTAAAGAGGTTTTTGTGTCACAGTTTAATGCTTATTTCGTCGATTCTCTGAATGTTTTTAATTATCTCTCCCAGTCTCAAGATACCAGAAACTGCGTAGTTATTGGTGAAAGTAATCTACCGACCATCCTGAGTAATGGCTCGCTTGAACAAATATTAGTGAAAAATACGACGGCAACTTTAGTTGCTTCAAATATAGCTTGGCCCCAAGGCTTAGAGCGCATTGTCATTACTGCGCCGATTATTACTCGTGAATTATTTGTCGAATGCTGTAATTTCATTGCTCCTAGTCTTTTGGCGATGCTGCCGATTCAGCAATCATTAGGGTGCCAATCGATAGAGCTGCTGGCTAATGACCATATTAAGCTTGATCAGCTAGCGAGTATTGTTGCTAAGTATCAAGGTGATGCCAATACAGTTCGCCACTTACCTAACCTAAACCAGCCTGGTTTGGTGGTGTTAGATATGGACTCAACTAGCATTGAAATAGAATGCATCGATGAAATTGCCAAACTGGCAGGGGTTGGTGATGAAGTCGCTGAAATTACCGAGCTGGCCATGCAAGGCCAATTAGATTTTGCGCAGAGTCTGCGGGCGCGGGTGGCTAAATTAAAAGGCGTTAAGCTGTCTTTACTTGATGTTATTGCCAATGATCTACCGTTGATGTCTGGCATGAGAGAATTGGCCCAGCAGTTTCAAAGTTATGGCTGGAAAGTGGCCATTGCTTCTGGTGGTTTTACCTACTTTGCTGATAATTTAAAGCAGCAACTGAGTCTTGATGAAGCTATTTCTAATGTCCTCGAAGTCAAAGATGGCCATTTAACAGGTGAGTTAGTCGGTAAAATTGTCGATGCTCAAGTTAAGGCTGATACGGTACTTGGATTGGCGAAAAAATATCAAATCGATCTCTCTCAAACTATCGCGATTGGTGATGGTGCCAATGATTTAAAAATGATGGAAGTTGCAGCGCTGGGCATTGCGTTTAGGGCTAAACCATTAGTCCAACAACAAGCAAGCGTTGCGATTACTCAAGGTGATTTAAGCACAGTAATCGCCTTGCTAACTCGATAAAAGGTAGGGAAATGGTGATTAATCAACAGTCAATTCATCTGGATTTTAATCAGCATAAAATCCATTTGCGTTATATTGCTCTCACAGAGCCGTCAACAAAATACCCGGTGTTAATGGTTAATGGTTCATGGTGCGATTGAAGATGGTCGAATTTTTTATACCACTAAAGGTAAAGGCTTAGCGTGTGAGTTAGCGCGGGCAGGGCACCCAACTTATGTCATTGATTTACGCGGGCGGGGGGCAAAGCCTGCCGTTGATTAAAGATGACAATCAACACGGTCAGTTTGAGACGATAACTCAAACATTGCCTGACATTCATCAATACATTTATGACCAGCACCAACAACCGGTTCATTGGCTGGCTCACTCATGGGGCGGGGTATTACTAGCGTCTACATTGGCGAGGTATCCGATGTTGACTAGTGAGGTCGCTAGCCAAATTTATATTGGGACCAAACGTGGCGTTAAGTCATGGTCGGTTGAGCGGTTACTTAAAATTGAGTTATTTTGGAAACGTTCGGCACTGATGATTGCACGATATAAGGGCTATTTACCAGCGCAAGAAATGACAGTTGGCTCGGACAATGAAATCTATCGTTCCCTAGGTGAAAGTGTGGCTTGGGTTAACAATAAACCTTGGGTCGACCAACATGACGGCTTTGACTATCAAACCCAGGCCAAAAAAGTAGCTTGGCCTGTTACTTGGTTTATTGCAGCGAAAATGATTTGGCGTTAGGTAACCCTATAGATGTTAAAAACTTTGCTGCTGAGTTAGGGTTGTCTAATGTCACTATTCTCGCCAAGGAAAATGGTAATCAACTCGATTATGATCACATAAATATGCTGGTTGCGCTGCGAGCTGTTAATGACCATTTTATTGAAGTCATTAAGTTTTTAGCTCAAGCAGAAAAATAACGACTTTTAACCTCGTCAGTAATATCGATTAACTCGGCAATTGCCACACTGGAATCGAGTTGAGCCTGCAGTTGGCGAGTTTTAAAGCTTGCCTGCTTCGCAGCATATATAATCTCGCGTGAAACGTGTTTATAGTCGACTTTATCCGTTAAGGTTAATAACATCTTTATCGCATAAAACTGGCCAGATTTTTGCTCGATAAAGTCTATATGCTGTTGTTTTCTCGTAAATTTACTGGCTAGCTGGGTCGTAAAGTGGTACTTAGGGCTGTTAGGTTCAGCAAATAGCTGAATGTATATTTCACAGTCTATGGTGCCAAGATTAATCGAAAGTTGCTTAATCGGTTGCTCAAATAACTCGAAGAATAATTTGTTTTTGGTGATCGGGCCAACGTTGCATTGGTGTTGCTCTGGCGATAACGCACTAAATAAATTAAACAGTCGATTACTACTTGATGGCTGAATAATCTTGGTCAATTTTAAGTGACCAGATTCGCGAGCAATGATCAGTGGCAAACAAGGTACATTTTGAGAAAACAATAAATTAAGAGACTTTATTAACATCGGTGGCGGGGCCACCTGAGCGGTAAGTTTATTTTTATTTTGTTGGATCAGGCGGTAAATATTTCTTGGGCCATCAATGTATTCTGTTGAACTTACAACTCTTAAATTAATGATTTTGCCATCAGGTGTGATTCTGACGACTTGATAACTGATAATTGATGCTTGTTCGTCGCCAGTTGAACGTTGCAGTAGTGGCATTTGAATGTTGATGACATCGTTATTTTCACAGTCGATCGAGCGCTGCAATTTAATTTGCATGCCTTGTGACGAAAAATCGATAGTTTTAGCATCAAAAATCTGTTTATTGTGATGAACGTGGACCTTGGTTTGGTAACTATACCTATCTTCAAATCGTTGAGCTAATTGATTGGTATCGATTAAGCTTAATCCTTCGTAGACTTTATCTTGATGGCAAAATTGTTGTAACTTACCGAGATTAGATTCGAGTGACACTTGATCTTGGTACACTTGTTTGGCCTGCGCGGATGATATCGGGATCAGATATGCCATTAGTTTTATTTGATGTAGCTTTAGTAAGTGCTGATGCTGCTCTACGGATATATCTTGCTGCTTAATTAAATAGCTCGGCAGAACCTCTGGCAATTGCCAGTGGTAAGTGTCGGTTGGGCATAACTGCAATTGGTAAACTTGCCAACTGTCTTTTTTTGCCCCAAATGAGCAGTAGAACTCTTTTAACCCCAACCGCTCAAGTTCGTCAATGGTTGCACTATAAAAAAACTTTTTACCTTTGGTGACGTGGGTAAAACAATACAAGGTAGTGGTACAAATATCTTGGTCCTTGGCCAACAAACTCGTTAAGCGTTGCTGTGAAAATATCCCCGCAATTTTTTGCAAGTTACTTTGGTTTTGCCAATAATAGAGAGCTTGTCGATTGCTAAAATTACACAGGGCCATTTCTAATTTATATTGTTTCTCATTAGAGAAAAATAAGGGTAAACCAGAAATTTTATTAATTAATTGCTGTTGGTAGCCGAGACTTCTTATCGCTTCAATAATATGGCTAGTATCAATCACCGAATTTTTGCGCTGAGTTTTTATAAAGTTAAATAAAAATTGATTAACTCCAGCGTCTTTGTGTTGCCTAATAGTGCTGAGCCAGACGAAGTCATTTTTGGTGGTAATTTCGAGTACAGTGTAGGCAATTTCTTTGATTTTCGGTTGCTTTGACGAGTTATCTGCGGCTATCGCCAAAAAATCGACATAAACGATATCGCCAACATTGACGTCATATTTGGCTGGAATTTTAATTTTACTGCCACTGACCGACAAATTTGAGGTAATACCCTGTAAATGACGACCATTTCGTAATCTGAGACTGATTTTTGTGATGATGTTATTACGTTCTTCACTGCGTTGATGAAATTGGGTTAGTGAAATAACCTCTGCTTGATGAGGAGTATCCTGGACCACTGTGTCAAATTCTGGCTGGGGTGTCAGTACTCTGCCGTGTTGTTGTTGCAAGTTGTTACGTCGGTGCTGGTCTTCGAGTTGTTGTTTTGCTCGATAGCTATTTTGAGTATTGGTAACGTCTTCAAAAACCCCAATGGTGTAGCCATTGAATACCGACATTGATTCCTCGAATTTATTCAGGGCGATCGAATCTAGGTAGTGAGTACGGTCTTGGTGATTAAATTCAGTACAAGGGCAGTCAACACGGCCTCGTAAATCGATTACCCGTTGGCACGGGGTAAATAAACGATTTAATTCCATTTTCAATAAAAAACGTCGAGACTTTGACAGTTGAACGGTGTTTTTTTCAAAGCGAGACTCAAAATCCTTCGCGTTAAAAAACGGGATGATTTCGCTTAGTAATTGATTGTCAGAACCTATTGCCATTAACCTTTGCCCTTAAATAAGTAGCTTATTTTGTTTTTTTAATTATTATGACCTAACTTGATTAATTAAATAAGCAAAAACTGTGCCTTACTACAAATATACTAAAAGAGAATTATGGCAAAATTAAAATCAACCTTCGTTTGTAATGATTGTGGCAGTGAACACTCGCGTTGGCAAGGGCAGTGTAATGCGTGCAAGGAATGGAATACCATTACTGAAATGCGCTTGGAAACTAAAAGTGATACCAGCGCCAACGTTCGTAGTGAACGATTTTCTGGCTATGCTGGTGCTAGTGATAGCTCGCTGCAAACGCTGGATCAAATATCGTTAACTGAATTACCACGTATTCCTAGTGGCTACGCCGAGCTCGATCGGGTCTTAGGTGGTGGAATTGTGCCTGGCTCAGCGATATTAATTGGTGGCAGTCCAGGAGCTGGTAAAAGTACGTTACTGTTACAAGTTATGTGTAACTTGGCAGCAACTATGTCGACATTGTATGTCACGGGTGAAGAATCACTGCAACAAGTGGCCATGCGAGCTAACCGGTTAGGCCTGCCGACTGATAAGTTAAAAATGCTATCAGAAACCTCGGTTGAAAAAATTTGTGAGATCGCCAACAAAGAACGACCTAAAATTATGGTGATTGATTCGATCCAAGTAGTGCATGTTGGTGATATCCAGTCAGCACCCGGAAGCGTTTCTCAAGTACGAGAATCAGCGGCATTTTTAACCCGCTTTGCCAAGCAGGTTGGGGTTGCAATCTTTTTAGTTGGTCATGTCACCAAAGACGGAGCGTTGGCTGGCCCTAAGGTGTTAGAGCACTGTATTGATTGCTCGATCATGCTCGATGGTTCGACTGATAGTCGTTTTAGAACGATGCGCAGTCATAAAAATCGCTTTGGCGCGGTCAATGAACTTGGCGTATTTGCCATGACCGGGAAAGGCCTTAAAGAGGTAAAAAATCCATCGGCGATTTTTTTAAGTCGTGATGACGAAGAAAGTCCTGGCTCGGTTGTTTTGGTGCTGTGGGAAGGAACCCGGCCGCTGTTAGTTGAGATCCAAGCATTGGTCGATTATTCTCAAATGCCAAATCCAAGACGAATTGCAGTTGGCTTGGAACAAAATCGCATGGCGATACTGTTGGCGGTATTACATCGCCACGGTGGGATTCAGATGTCCGATCAAGATGTGTTCGCTAATGTCGTTGGTGGGGTTAAAATTACTGAAACCGCCGCCGATTTAGCCTTGTTAATTGCGATGATGTCGAGTTTTAAAAATAGAGCATTACCGCATAATTTAGTGGTGTTTGGTGAGGTAGGTTTAGCGGGGGAAATTCGCCCAGTGCCTAGTGGTCAAGAGCGACTGAATGAAGCGGCAAAACATGGTTTTACCCGAGCAATTGTGCCAATGGCCAATGTCCCCAAAAATCCACCACCAGGAATGGAAGTTATTGGGGTTAAGAAATTAACCCAAGCGATAGAAGCGTTGTTCTAACCGATTGGTTGAATTGGTCTTATCTCGCGAGTTTTATTAGCTCGCGATGAAGTAATTCGTCACTACCGAGGTTTAACTCAACTAATCGCTTTAACTCGCTAATACTGTCGATGTCGATATGATTAGTTTCTAGACCAAGGGTTTGGTTTTGGCAATGAACCAATTTTGCGTTAATAGTGATGCTGTGTTGATCATCTAATTTAAGCACCAGAATGATTAACTGTTCAGTGTCAAAATTCGAACCCTGAGGTTGGGTACATAAAAAGCCGTGTAATGACAGATCCAGCACTTGAGTGGTTAATTTTTGCTCGCCAACTTGGAGTGTCGCGTCATGGCTAAATAAAATTCGTTGAAATAATCTCTTATTTTCCATAATTATCTACTTTTATATTTCAGTTCAATTATTAATAAGTTAGCCCAACTATGAGCTTAATTGCAAGTAAAAGCTTAAAAAAGCGGCTAATTAAAATAACCTAGCCGCTTGTTGCAATATTTAGCTAATACGCTTGTATTTTATCCGATGCGGATTAACAGCAGCTTCGCCCAATGTTTCTTTGAGCCATTTCTCATAATCAGAATAAGCTCCCTCGAAGAAGTTAATTTTCCCTTCGTCGCGATAATCTAAAATATGAGTCGCGATACGATCGAGGAACCAGCGATCATGAGATATAACCATGGCACAGCCAGGGAATTCTAATAAGGCATCTTCTAGGGCACGTAGTGTTTCAACATCCAAGTCATTGGTTGGTTCATCGAGTAAAATTACATTGCCACCAGCCTTTAATAGCTTAGCTAAATGCACTCGGTTACGTTCGCCACCAGAAAGCTCTTTAATCCTCTTTTGTTGATCGCCACCTTTAAAGTTAAATCGTCCGACATAGGCACGCGACGGGATTTGAATATTGCCAACGGTTAGGATGTCTTGATCATCAGTGATCTCTTGAAATACCGTGTTGTTTTCATTCATATCATCACGAAACTGATCGACACTAGCCACCACAACTGATTCACCGATGGTAATCGTTCCTGAATTAGGTTGTTCTTCCCCAGTGATCATTTTAAACAGGGTTGATTTACCCGCACCGTTGGGACCGACAATCCCAATAATTGCGCCTTTTGGAATAGTAAGATTTAAATTATCGATCAGGATCCGATCATCAAATGACTTCGTTAAGTTTTCAATCTCGATGACTTTGTCACCTAAGCGCGGTCCAGGCGGAATGAATAACTCATTGGTTTCGTTACGCGCTTGATAATCGTTGTTATTAAGCTCTTCAAAACGTGCCATACGTGACTTGCTTTTGGCTTGTCGCGCTTTAGGGTTTGAGCGAACCCACTCTAATTCTTTTGCGATGGATTTTTGGCGTGCTTTTTCTTGCGACTTTTCTTGTGATAATCGATCATTTTTTTGTTCTAACCAACTTGAATAGTTGCCTTCCCAAGGGATGCCATGACCTCGATCAAGTTCTAATATCCAACCTGCAACATTATCAAG
>JABSRS010000003.1:21696-32560 GCA_013214885.1 Gammaproteobacteria bacterium | reverse complement strand
CTTCTGGGATATTTTAGAGCAGCCACCAGGCAGTTACCCAGAGATTGAGAAACAATATTTTGGCACTCATGTGTCGCTAACAACGGATATAGCCGGTGATTATCTAATCAAACTGACGGTGTCAGATGGTTACTCAGTCGTTTCAGATACCGTGACAGTAAGCTTTTACTATGAAAATGTTGCACCTTCAGTCGAGACTATTTCAGCGGTATATGCAATCCAAGATCAGACGGTTCCGTTAGATGGAAGTGGCAGTTATGATCCGAATGGTGATGTCATGACTTATCAATGGTTTTTTGTGTCAAAGCCAAAGGGATCGAATGCAGTGATCGATGATCCTTTAGCGGAGGTGACATCATTTTATGTTGATGTTCCAGGGATATATGCTGTATCACTAGCTGTTAGTGATGGGGAGCTAGAAGGAAAACCTTATAACCCGTTTTATGTTAAGGCCTTTTCTTTGCTGGGAGCTCATACCAAATTATTGGTTAATGAAGACATTGAGCCGCAACTATTGCCATATAAAGAACGGTTTGTGGTCGATAAAACTTTAACTGACGACGAGGTGGCAAAGGAGTATGTGTTAGGACGTTATACCATTGAAGCTGTGGGGAAAGACGTCACTATCAGTAATATTTCTGCAACCGATCATTTGAATCTGATCAAGCCGTATTTTCGAGGCTGGTCAGAGAATGAAATTGTGGTAGTGAAAAAAGGGGAAAGTTTGACCTTTGAGCTAGTCTCGCCGCCAACGAACGGCAAACTAACCGATTTAAGCTTTAGTTTTGCTTGGAGTTTAAATGGAGTTGGTGATTTTAGCATGCAAGAAAGATTTAGTGCGGGCTACGATTTTACCAGCCGTTGAATAGGAAGAGTAGGTTGTGCTAAAAGGTTCGGTTATTTACCGAACCTTTTTTTATTTCTAATAAAAACTAAATAAATATTACGGTTTTAGCCAATTGGTTCGGTGTAAAAGGTAAGACACAGCGAATACATTTGTCGTGCGCACCAGATGTTATTGCTGGGTTTATTTTTAGTTTTTATCTAGCCCAATTTAAAGGAAAAAATAATGAAACTACTTAAAATATCAACGATTGCCGTCGCTATGCTAGGCCTAAGTCCATTTGTTCATGCTGACTTTGATGGCGCAATCAGTGATAATTCATTGCGTCAGGTTGGAGAATCACAACTGTCGATCCCATTGTTCCATGCCAAAGGAAAAGCTGGTATCGGTAGAGTAGGGGGCAAGCGTGTTGATTTTGACGGTTTAGCTGGAAATGTATTTTCAAGCAGCTATAGAAATGAAGATGGTGGAAAAGGTATTCAGACTTCAGGTAGCAAACATTTTGGTAGCTCACATTACAACTTTGCTCAAGTTGCTAATCAAGATATCTGGTTTGGTGAATGGTATGAAGGTGAACAAGATCAGGGTTACAACAACCGCACAGTTTACTACATTGGTGATAACGCGGGAACCACGGTACCAACGAGTGGCACCGCGACGTACAATATCACGGGAATTAATAAATTTTCTGGTGGCAACAAGTTAACAGGAACATTTAATGCTAATTTTGGTGCTCAAACTCTAACGGGTGCTATTACTAATGGTGGCTTAAATATTGACATTAATGCTCAAATCAATGCCGCAACGGCATCATTTAATGGCGTAGCGACAGCGACTAAAAATTCTGCAATCACCGTTGGCTCGTCTCAAGGTCACTTTTTCGGTGCTAACGCTGCTGCATTAGCTGGCTTTGCTAAGTTCGGCACAAATAGCCAACTAGACACTGCCTTCGGTGGCGAGAAGAAGTAATTCTTATTTGCTAGTGATAAGTCCCATCTACGTATCAGAAGCAGCTTAGCTGCTTCTGATTTTTAGTATTTGTATTTGAGTTATTTATGAAAACCTCTATTTTCTTCATCATGCTATTGTTGTCATTTGGGTCTACGTTGTTTGCTGCAATGGCAGTTGCAGATCAAGATCCAGATACTAAGCTTCGAATGCAGCGGCGTGATGAACGCAGTGCTCGTCAAACTGAACAAATACTGCTTGCAGTAGAGCGAAATAAAGCGGCCACAGCAGCTGCGATGATAATTAACCGTCAAGCATCTCAAGTCGCAGATACATTAGATGAACTAGGGCAAGCGTTGTATTTGTCGATCCAATCCCGACAATGGCTATTGGCTGAAAATTTTCTTAATCGCTATCTCGCGATACCGAAATATGATCCGATGCTGATGCACTATGCCAAAGGGGCGTTAGCGCGAGTTGCGGGAAATTTTATGCAGGCTGAGCAAGAGTATCGTTCCTTACTGGCATTGCAGCAGGCGTTTTTGCCAGGCCAGCTAGAGCTAGCGAGAGTATTATTTGAAAATCAAAAAAATAATGATGCTTTGGCGTACTTCCAACAAATAGACGTGGCTTTACCGTCTGATAACCCAAGAGTTCAGGGGATCCGGAATACGATTGAAAGCTTTATCGGGGCAATTAAACATCGTGACGCGTGGCAAGGCTCGTTCAGTTTTGGTCCTAGTTTCAATGATAATTTAAACCAATCCTCAGGTACTTTTACCTGTTTAGCCCGTAATGAGTCTGGAGTATGTCTTGCCGATAGAACGACTCCTGATGCTGTCGATGGATTTGGACTCGATTTTAATGCCAGTTTGAATAAGCGTGTTTCTTTGAGTGGTCATCATGGACTGGTGTTTCGAAGTCTCGCTTATGGCGCTACGTACCCAGGTCATAGTCAGTTTAATGAGCAGACGATGATTGCAAGTCTTGGTTATAGTTTTCATGATGCTGATGACAGGCTCTCATTATCCCCGCAGCTTAAATACAATACGTCAGGCAATGAAGCGCTTTACCTGTCGAGTGGTTTGAAACTGGACTGGTTAAGAAATTTATCAAATCAAAGTGCATTTAAATTAGAAGCAGAAGTGGAATATCAGGATTTTCGACCTACAGAGTTGGATTATCAGTCTGATTGGCAGTGGTCGCTGTATGCGAGTTATTGGCACCAATTATCTGATAACTGGTTAGTGTTTGGTGGCGGCGATTGGACACACAAAAACAATGATGAAAAAGTACATGCTTATCAATTGGTCGGAGCGAATATCGGGGTAAATAGAGCCTGGGAAGGGCTGGTGGATTTTAGTGTGTTTACTGCATTGCGAGAGCGAAAATATGGTGATTTTAACGCACATTTTCAGACGAGAAGAATAGATAAAGAGCAAAGTTACACGCTATTATTAGCCTTTAAACACCTGTCTTTTTATGGTATTACGCCGACGATAATGTTGCAGCATAAGCAGGTAAAGAGCAATGTCGACTGGCTCTATAGTTACCAGCAGAATAAATACAGCATAAAGTTAGAAAAAAGATTTTAGTTCAATCTATTGATTTTAAATAGCTTATAATAAAGTTTGTTTTTATTTTATGGATTTAAGTTTTTCATTCGGTATATACAGTAGACAAGGATACAAGTCGAATTCGGGCTTGTGTTGTTTTATTTTTCAGTATGAGCCCCAATTTATTATGAGCCAAATTTTCAAATTATTATTATTTTCTGTTGTGCTTCTTTCTAGTCGAGGTTATGCCGCAACACCAAACTCTACAGAAGTGACCAGTGTCAGCGTAGCACCCGTTATGACATCCGATTCAACTATTATCGCGGCGCCGGATAATCTTGAGCAACTGACAGTCACCTCAATAACCAGTAAAAATCATCACGACATGTCTCCAATAAGTATGTATTTGGCGGCGGACTGGGTGGTTAAATCGGTCATGATTATTCTTGCGCTGGCTTCAATTTTAACGTGGGCAGTCTTTGTCGCTAAAAATATTCAACTGACTATTGCGTGCCGTAGTGCAAAAAAACTGCTGGTAGAGTTGGTCGCATCCGAAAATTTTATCGAAGGAGAGCAACGAAGTGCTGATAAACAAGGCAGTGGGTTAGCGCTGATTGATGCAACCCGACATGAACTGGTTATTTCGGCAAAAGGAGCGGCAAGTGACGATGGGATCAAAGAGCGAGTACAAATCCGACTTGAAAGGGTGCAAGCCGATGCTAATACCAAGATGACATCTGGTACGGGACTGTTGGCTACGATTGGTTCTGTTGGGCCATTTATGGGTCTGTTTGGCACAGTTTGGGGAATTATGAATGCCTTTATTGGCATCGCAAAATCACAAAATACAACGCTTGCAGTCGTTGCTCCGGGGATTGCCGAAGCTCTGTTAGCGACGGCGATTGGCTTAGTGGCTGCCATTCCTGCCGTTGTCATATATAACCATTTTACGCGTGCTATTGGTCGTTACCGCGCATTACTTTCTGATATTACAGCGGCGTTATTAGTTTTGGTTAGTCGTGATCTCGATCGAAAGCAGAGTGCTGAAGGATCTGAAGATGTCTTTTAGACCCCCTAGTAATAGTGAAGAGATGATTGAAAACCATGAGATCAATGTGACACCATTGGTTGATGTTATGTTGGTTTTATTGATTATATTTATGGTGGCAGCCCCCCTTGCGACAGTGAATGTTCCCGTTGACCTACCGTCATCTTCTGCCCAGCCTCAACCGCTGCCGGAGCAGCCATTCTATCTAACGGTACAAAAAAACAAAGTAGTGACACTGGGGGAAGACAAAAAGGTAACGCTAGAAAATCTACCTCAGGCTATACAAGAAGAGTTACCAAGCAAAGAGCAACGGATCTATTTACGCGCAGATAAGCAGTTGCTCTATCAAGATCTAATGAGTGTGATGAATATACTGGTTGCCGCTGGATATACGCAAATTGCCTTAGTAGGACAAGAGCAGCAGCCGGCACCTAAATCATGAACACCTTGTTGGGCAACGGCACGATGGCTAGTCGCTCAGATAGCAGTATTGCTTGGCCAGCTATCGGCATTCTGGTTAGTTTCAGTTTACATGCTGGATTAGCAATCGCATATCTCTGGACGCCACAACTAAACTACGCATTGCCACCCGCGGCCGCGCCGATTACGGTGGTGATTGTTGGTACTCTTGCTTCTCCTCAGCACCAGCCTAACGACTTGAAGCAAGGAGCAGAGCAACAAGAATCAGCGCAACAATCACCCTCTCAAATGGAGCAAGAGCACAGAGCCGAGCTTCCTGTGGCAGATGCTCCAGTAGTAGAGGTTTCAAAGTTAGATAAAACATCTATTTTTAAGCAAGCAAAACAACAGGTTTTGGAACAGCCCAAATTAAACAAAATCGAACCAAAAAAGACAGCACAATTAGTGGTAAAGAAAGAGCCAACTAAGGTAACAGCAAAGAGTAAAAATCAGGTAGCGACGATGTCGCAACAGGCGATGGCTAGGCCAACAATCGATGTCGCACAGGAAAGTAAGCAGACTGCCGCGCTACAGCAGGGGCAATTGAGTGTTGATGTAAAAAAGGGACGGCTTGATTGGCAGCAAATACTGCACGCTCACTTGGAAAGAGCTAAGCGTTATCCGCGTGTTGCGCGTCGCATGCGTAAGCAAGGTATGCCTATTATTACATTTACAGTTAATCGTAACGGCAAGGTCTTGGGCGCCAGTTTAGTAAAAAGCTCAGGCATCGACTCGTTAGACCAAGAAGCCTTAGCACTAACGTATCGAGCTCAGCCTCTACCTCGGCCACCTATTTCAGTTACTGGTGAAAAACTGACCCTAACATTACCAATCAATTTCTCGATATAACACAGCATTATCTAACGAAGGTTCTAGTGAACTAAAGTTGAGTTATCCCGTCTTGTGCGGCCAATAAGCTGCCCGGCATCGTCAATTGCGACTGGGCCGTTAAATGCTGGGATTTATTTCGAGTATTTCGTTGGTTCGGCGTCGAAAATTGTTGCTACTGATCTTTCAGAGCACATGATTACTGTCGCACGCAGTCGGTTTAACGATCAAGCAACGGTTACCGTTGAAACAACAGATTGTTTTAAATTACCGCACTTGAGCCACGACGTGAACCCGTCACGATAATACGTTCAACGTCTTGTGCTGCGTTAGTCTCAAAAGCTTGTGCTTGAAACAATAAACGCTAAAGCGGTCAGTTTTGTGTGCATGATTTTGCCTTATATGCGAATGAAAATCGCTGAAATAGTTAAACTAGGCGCAGTGTAAAGATTGCTAGATTAGAGTGATAATCAAGATCGATATAACTTCTGCAAAAAAGTGTTCACTTGGCCGACTTTTACAGCCAAGTGACACGAACTTTTGAAAGAAATAATGGTCGTGTGTTTAGTCAGCAAACAACTCGAAAAAATCATCGAATAGTGATTTTCGACTGTTTATCTCGCAACTAACATTTTGACCCCAAGATGATGCCTTTCCAGGTAGTTTTATCACATTGAGGCAATCTTTAGCCGTTGGCTGACCGTCAACCTGAGAAAAGTAGCCCCAAGTAACATTTGTTGGTGGTGCTAAGGAAATAGAAACGCCACCGCGTTGTTTAATTATTTCGCTATAAACCGTTAGAGCGCCCGTTGAGCCAGTGAGCCCTGTTGATTTGTTGTCGTCACGGCCAAGCCACACAATGGTCGATTCGTTATTATCAAATCCTGCATACCAACTGTCACGTAAATCATCGGTGGTGCCTGTTTTACCTGCCAGTTTTAAGCCTTTTAATTTCCAGCGCAACGACTTAGCCGTGCCATCTTTAGTGACCTGATGCAGCGCATATTTAGTTAAATAAGCGGCACTCGGGCTAATGGCTTGTACTGGTAGTGGATTAAAGCCATAAAAGGTTTCGCCACTGTCCGTTAGCACGGCATTAACCGTATGAAGTTGCTTAGTTTCGCCGTTATTAGCGAGGCTTTGATATAACTGACTTACTTGCCAAGGACTGGCTTCGATGGCACCAAGTAGCATCGATGGCAGTAAATTAATCTCGCTGTTCCAACCCGAGCGCATCAGGGTGTGCGAAATACTTTCTAGTCCAATTTCCATCCCAAGATTAACCGTTGGTACATTATATGAGTGACTCAAGGCATCGATTAAACTGACTTGATTACGGTATTTCTTATCGTAGTTTTGCGGATGCCATGTTTGGCCTTCGCCATCGCTTAAGGTCAGTGGCTTATCTTCAATCATGGTGGCTAAATTAAAACGTGAGGCATCCTCAAGGGCGGTGGCATACACGAATGGTTTAATTAACGAACCAATTGGTCGCACGGCATTGAGGGCACGATTAAATCCTGCATAGTTAGCATTGATCCCGTCAACTAACGCTTTTATTTCACCAGTTTGAGTATCTGTTATTACAACCGCGCCCTGTAACTTTTTAGTTTTACTCGATTTGGTCAGTTCATTAACGCGCTGAGTTAAGCTGTGCTGGGCGATGGCTTGGGCACTGGTATCTAAGGTGGTGAAAATCGATAGTCCTGAAGCCTGTGATAAATCTTGGCTAAAACGTTGTGATAGCTCATGGCGAACTAATGACATAAAGCCATGATACTTACCATTTTTACCCACCCCATCTTTTAACCCTAAACCTGATTTGGTATTTAAACGGTATTGGTCTGGGCTAATGTAGCTTTGGCTGAGCATTTGGCGCAATAACAAATCTCGGCGCTTTATTGCCCGTTTCGGATGGCGTTTTGGGCTGTAGTAACTCGGTCCTTTGATCATCGCGACTAGCAATGCGGTTTGGGCTGGGGTTATTTCATCAATCGGCCGGGCAAAATAAAATTCACTCGCTAGGCCAAAACCATTAATGCTCAGAGCACCATTTTGCCCTAAGAACACTTCATTAAGATAAATCTCAAGTAACTGATCTTTTGAATATTTAAACTCAATTAAGATCGAGTACAGCGCTTCTTTAACCTTGCGCCATAAACTACGCTCGTTGGTCAGAAAAACATTTTTAATTAGCTGCTGAGTTAAGGTTGAGCCACCTTGAACGGTTCGACCTGCTTTAATATTAGCGATTAAAGCGCGCGCAATCGACAGCGGGGCAATGCCTTTATGTGAATAGAAATTACGATCTTCAGTGTAAATTAACGTGGCAATTAATAGCTCGGGGAATTGCTCGCGCGGGGTAAATATCCGATCTTCTTTATTGCCATTATTTAAGCGTTTAAGCAGTTTTGGTTCAATTTGAAACCGCTCAATTGGGGTTTTATCACCGTGTTGAATAATCGAAGTAAGTTTATTGTTATTAAAGCTAAGCATTGCCCGTTGTGATGGGTAGTCGCCATCGACATAGGTAAACGATCGGCGATAAATGTCGATTTTAGCTTTGGAAATAGCATATTCACCAGGGGATTTCGGGTTGCTAACTCGGCGATAATTGAGTTGTTTTAACTCGGCAATGACTTGGTTGCGGTTGATTAATTGCTGCTGCTGTAATTTTAGCGATTGGGCATAGACTTTGGCTGGAATATTCCAATGATCATAAGAGAACTTCTGCTCAATTTTACCGTCAAGGTAAACGGCAAAAGCCGCCACTGCGACGACTAATACCAGCAATAATTTTGCTGAGATGATTAAGGCTTTTTTACGCCAAGTTGGTTTGGTGGTTGCTGTTTTTTTCGTTGCCATGAGCTACTTATTTCTTCTACTTATGCATATGTTTTTTTACACGGGTCGTTGGCATTGCAATGGCTGGATCTTCAGGCCAATAATGCTTGGGGTAACGTCCCTTCATGTCTTTTTTAACTAACTGGTAACTGCCATGCCAAAAATTAGCCAGATCTTGAGTTAGTTGAATCGGTTGCATTGCTGGCGATAATAATTCCAGCAATAAAATAATTTTACCCTGACAAATCGCAGGATTTTCCATAATACCAAATACTTCCTGAATTCTAACTGAAAGCTTAACCTGTTGGCTATCACTATAATTGAGTCGGACATTGGAACCCGTTGCTACTTTATAATGAGTTGGAAATTGCTGATTTAATTGCTGTTGCATTGGCCAATCGAGGCGCGATAACAACGCCTCATTAAAGTTAATCTGTTTTAAGCTGCTCAATTTCTTGGCGCCGTTAAAATAGGGCACTAACCAGTTGTCGAGATCATCGAGTAATGCCGCTTCGCTAAAATCAGGCCAATCATCCCGATGATGGTGGGCGTAATTAAGTCGCTCAAGTAATTGCTCGGTGCTTTTACTTAACCCAAGATAAGATAAGCCATTGGCACGCAAACCTGCGACCAGTGCTTGATCGAGTTGCTGACGATCAATCTTTTGCAGTGGCTTTTGAGTGATCACTAATTTACCTAGCTTTACTTGTGCCAGTGCCAGCACCTTATTGGCTTTGTTATCCCATTGCAGCAAATCATGCTGGCTAAAATGCTCGGGGCTATGTTGCTCCAGTGCATTAAGGTCAAGAGCCGCGGCTAAAAATATCCGCCCCTCGTTGGCACCTTGGTCAAAGCTCATCAGATCGCAGACCACGATATAATCATCGTTTAATGGGTTGTGCTGGCTAATGGCCGCACCATACCCATTGGCCAGTAAGTACTTATCGCCTTCACTATAAGCATCATTGTTGGCACGGCGTTGGGCGATGCGATCAGGAAACGCTTGGGCGAGCAACAAGCCACATTGACTAATTTGTTCAGTAAGCTGATGGTTACTGGTCGCTGTTAGTTTTAGCTTGGTCAGATATTTTTTAGCTTGGGTGATTACTTGGCGCTCAACATAGCTTAGTGATTTTGCCGTGAGTAAATAGTTAAGATGAGTCGTAATATCAAGCTGATTAGATAATACACCGCCTTGCTCAACCAGTGCCGCAAGATGACATGATAAGGCCCCCAATTCAGGCGCTTGATCAGCTGCCCATAGCATCATGTGAGCAAGGCGCGGATCGCTGCCAAACGCATAGAGTTTAGTGCCATGTTTTGTGAGCGCATAGGATGAATCAATCGCGCCAAACTCAATCAGTAAATTGCGCGCTTGGGCCAAGTTATGACTCGGCGGCACATTAAGCCAATGCAATTGCGCAGGATCGCTCACCCCCCATTTTGCCAGTTCAAGGGCTAATGACAGCAAGTCAGATTGTAAGATCTGTGGTTGGTCATATTTAGCGAGGCGACTATGTTGCTCACTTGACCATAACCGCCAGCAATGTCCCGCTTGGACACGACCAGCACGGCCTGCACGTTGCTCGGCAGAGGCTTGTGATATTTGCTCTTTCTTTAACTGAGTGACCCCGTTATTGCGATTAAATACCGCTTTGTTCACTAAACCAGAATCAATCACTAACGAAATTCCCTCAATCGTAATCGAGGTTTCGGCAATATTGGTCGCCAGCACCACTTTACGTTGATTGGGCGCGGTTGGCGCAATGGCTTTATCTTGTTGCTGTACTGTTAGTTGACCGTATAAAGGCAGTACTTCAATGTTGCTATCGAGCTGGCTAAGATTGGCTGCGACCTTACGTATTTCACTCGCCCCAGGCAAAAATACCAAGATGTTACCATCGTATTGCTCGACCGCTTGGCTGACTAAGTTAGCGATTTGTGGCGGCAGCGGTAATTTAGTATTGCGCGGTTTGTAATGTAACTCAACAGGGTAGCAGCGACCTTGGGATTCAATACTCTGTGCCTGTGGCATTAACTGTTGTAACTGCGCGCCATTAAGGGTGGCTGACATCACCAGTAAAGAAAGATCCTCACGCAACGCTTCTTGAATTTCGAGGCACAATGCCAAACTGAGATCGGCGTGAATACTGCGCTCGTGATATTCATCGAAGATCACCAAGCCAACATCAGCAAGTTCAGGATCTTGCTGGAGCATCCTGGTTAAAATGCCCTCAGTAATAATCTCTAGCCGCGTATTGGGTCCAATTTTGTGATCGCCTTTAACCCGATAACCGACACTCTCACCGACTTGCTCGCCCAGTTGTTTGGCAATAA
>JABSRS010000003.1:16955-21686 GCA_013214885.1 Gammaproteobacteria bacterium | reverse complement strand
ATTTCTGGCAGCTAAACGCCTAGGTTCTAGCATCAGGATTTTCTGGCCAGCGAAACTCGGATGACTTAATAACTGTAACGGCAAATAGGTCGATTTACCCGCGCCTGGCGGAGCCTGCAATATAACTTGGCTATTGCTTGCTAAGGCTTGATCAATTTGAACTTGGATTTCGGCAATTGGTGGGGTTTTCAAAAAGGCGACCTACTTAATTTATCTGTTTGAGATAATACGCTCCGAGGGTAGCGATGTCTAAATTAATTGGCTCTGGTGTACTAAAGTGTTGCCACTTTCATTCAATTACGTACCTAGCAACAGTTAAGGTGAAAATAGCGACTGTTCACCTTGGGAGCAGTCGCTATGGCGGTTAATACTTATTGAAGTTTATTTTAAGTCAAATCGATCTAAGCGCATGACTTTAGTCCATGCGGCAATAAAGTCGTTGATAAACTTTTTATCAGCATCATCAGACGCGTAAACCTCGGCAATGGCGCGTAATTCAGAGTTTGACCCAAAGATAAGATCAACAGGAGTTGCTTGCCACTTTAACTTTCCAGAAACACGATCATGACCAGCATAAAGTCCGACACTAGAGAGATCTTTAGTCCATACCGTCGACATATCTAACAAGTTGACAAAGAAATCATTAGTTAGGGCACCAGGTGTGTTGGTGAATACGCCATATGAAGAACCATCATAATTGGCATCAAGTGCTCGCATACCACCAACCAGGACCGTCATTTCAGGGACGTTTAGTCCAAGAGAGTTTGCTTTATCAACTAACATTTCTGCTGGTGACATGTAACTATCTACGGTGTAGTAATTTCTAAAACCATCAGCTTGTGGTTTTAAATAATTAAATGATTTCACATCAGTTTGAGCTTGTGATGCATCAGCACGACCAGGAATAAAAGCAACTTTAATCTTATGGCCTGCTTGTTTTGCAGCATTCTCTATGGCGGCTGAGCCCCCTAATACAATCAAATCAGCTAACGAAACTTGCTGGTTTGAAGACTTGCGGTTGTATGTGTTTTTGATCGACTCAAGTTTTGCTAATACGTTACTTAATTCTTTCGGGTTATTTACCGCCCAACTTTTTTGCGGCTCAAGTCTGATGCGTGCGCCATTGGCACCACCGCGCATATCCGTAACGCGATGACTAGAAGCCGCCGCCCAAGCTGTTCTAACTAACTGAGAGGTCGTTAAACCTGAATTAATTATTTGTTGTTTAAGCTTGGCAATATCGTTACTGCTAATAAGTTGGTGATCGATCGCTGGGATCGGATCTTGCCATGTCAGTATTTCGCTTGGCACGTCAGCACCAACATACCTAGCGCGTGGCCCCATATCTCGATGAGTTAACTTAAACCAAGCTTTGGCGAATGCTCGGTCGAACTGAGTTGGATCTTTTCTAAACCGCTCAACAATTTTACGGAAATCAGGATCTTCCTTTAGCGCAATATCCGTAGTGAACATAATCGGGGCATGACGCTTATTGGGGATATGGGCATCAGGCACTAGATTGGCCGCCATTTTATTCACGGGAGTCCATTGTTTGGCACCTGCGGGACTAGTCGTTAGTACCCACTCAAAATTCATTAGATTATCTAAATAGTTAGAAGACCACTGAGTCGGAGTAACGGTCCAAGCCCCCTCTAAGCCACTGGTAGTAGTATCGGCACCAACGCCGCTACCACATTTATTTTTCCAGCCTAAACCTTGGGCTTCAAGCGCTGCGGCTGCGGGTTCTGCACCGACACATTGATTAGGTTTTTTAGCACCATGTGCTTTGCCCAAGGTGTGGCCGCCAGCGAGTAATGCGACAATTTCTTGATCATTCATTGCCATTCGACCAAACGACATTCTGATATCTTTGGCTGCTAATAGCGGGTCTGGATTACCGTGAGGCCCTTCAGGATTAACATAAATTAAGCCCATTTCTACTGCGGCAAGAGGGCCTTTCAATTTACCTTTATGGTCGCGACGCTTGTCTGACAACATGGTTGTTTCTGGTCCCCAGTACACTAAATCTGGCTCCCAATCGTCGGTTCTGCCACCAGCAAAACCAAATGTTTTAAAGCCCATTGATTCAAGCGCTACGTTACCTGAAAGGACCATTAAATCGGCCCAGGAAACTTGACGACCATATTTCTGTTTAACTGGCCATAATAATCGACGGGCTTTATCTAAGTTAGCATTATCAGGCCAGCTATTGAGTGGATCGAAACGTTGCTGACCGCCTGATGCACCACCACGACCATCATTAACACGATAAACACCAGCGCTATGCCAAGCCATCCGGATCATCAAAGGACCATAATGGCCCCAATCAGCTGGCCACCAAGATTTTGAGTCGGTAAGGGTAGTTTGAATATCTTTTTTAAGCATCGTTAAATCGACAGCTGCAAATTCTTTGGCATAATTAAATTGTTCACCGTAAGGATTTGATTCTGCCCCGTGTTGACGCAGTGGACTGAGGTTTAGTTGTTCTGGCCACCAAAATTGATTGGTTTTTGTTTCACTAGCAGCAAATGCTGTTGAAGGTAGTGCCATTGCTGAGATAGCAACTGAAAGTGCTGTCGCAATTGGCAGGGTGAATTTTAACATGATTAATTCCTCATTTTTTTAAATTATTTTAAATAAATTCCTATACAGCATAGGTGTGAGGGGTGATTTTTTAAAATTGATTAACTGGAAGATAACGTTCTATTTTTTATAATGAGAAAAGAATGACTAATTTCATATAACAGATTAAAGTGTAGTTAATGTTCAATAAAATTAATCATTAAATATATGATCACCTTAAAACAACTGTGCTATGCATTGGCGATTGAAAAGACGTTGCACTTTAAAAATGCGGCCCAGGCATGCAATGTCTCGCAATCGGCATTAAGTACGGCAATCAGTGAACTTGAAAAGCAATTAGGCTGCACTATTTTTGAGCGTAATAACAAACAAGTCCTAGTAACTACTCACGGTCAGTTGATATTAGATCAAGCCAAAAAGGTCAGATTGGAACTTGATGGCTTGCTCCAGATATCACAAACCAATAAACAACCCTTTGCTAGTTCGATGATCATCGGTGTGATCCCGACTATTGGGCCATACCTTTTGCCTAAAGTATTACCCGAAGTTAGAAAACTGCATCCGAGCTTTAAATTGAAAATTGTTGAAGAACAGTCTCATGTTTTAGTTGATATGGTGAGAAGGGGCGAATTAGATGCTGCAATACTTGCCTTACCATATCCAATTGAGGGCTTAATGAGTTTTGATTTTTGGCAAGAAGATTTTTATTTGGTGTGCCATAAAGATCAATGCCCGCAACAAGTACGGGAAATTGCTAGTGACGAGCTGGAAATCGAAAAGTTGATGTTACTAAAAGATGGTCATTGTTTAAAGGAACATGCATTAGCTGCTTGCCAATTAATCAATGAAAAGCAAGACTCTGACTTTGATTCAGCGAGCTTACATACTTTAATTCAAATGGTTGCCGGTAAACTTGGCACGACATTAGTCCCGCAAATGGCATTGGATCAATTGATCCATAATGAATCAGAAATTAGGGCTATTCATTTAAATGAGCCAGGTCCACATCGAACAATTGCTTTAGTCATTAGACCCAACTATGTCCGAACCAATGAACTGACGATACTTAAAGATATTTTCAGCCAACAGTTAACCAATAAATGTGGTTTGGATTAACCTAAGGTTGGCTTAATTTAGTTTGCGATACTTTAGATGGTAATAGTTTAATTTTATAGAATGATATTATCAATTTTTGTTAATTTACAGAATTATAGTGGTCAGTCATACTAGTTTCATCTTAACTCCACCAGGTGATTAAAATGAAAACTATTATCAACCACATAAAATCAATTTTTAGCTTAAACAAAAGTAAAAAAGAACAAGTGCAATGTAACTACTCAAATAATTACTATGATGATCAACATTGCCAATTTAAACAGTGAAGGAGCTGAACGATAAAATCCTAGGGCGTTGCCAAAATAAATATGTCCAGTTATGATGGTCGCTCTTCCTATTTCAAAATGATCGATATGACTATTCAAAATTTTTGCTGTAACCGCTGCCCGCCGACTTTCTAAACTAAAACTTTAGTTATTGAAACTAATCAATTTTATACTTTTTTAGAACAAGGTGCGCTTACTTGCGCCCGCAAAATATTGGAATTTTTATGACTTTTGAATCGTTAATGGCATTCGCTGGTATTGTATTTTTAATTGCAGTTATCCCTGGCCCTAATGCGTTATTGGTCCTATTCACGGCATTGGCTAACAATAAACTGATGGCTATTGCTAATGTGGCAGGAGTGGCGTTGGGTTTTATCGGCCACGCTTTTATTTCGGCACTTGGACTTAGTATCCTAATCGCGCAATCTAGTATCGCTTTTGCCATATTAAAGTGGATCGGCGTGGTGTATTTACTGTGGTTAGGGTGGAGTAATCTTAAAGCAGGGCTACAGTTGAAATCCCTTGCTGTGCCAGAGAAGAAATCAGTGAATAGTTTAGCGGGTAATTTTATTAAAGGGTTACTCACCAACTTACTGAATCCTAAAATTGTACTATTTTATTTGTCGATATTCCCGCAATTTGTCAGCCAAGAGTCGGTGTTAACCGATAGTTTGGTACTTGGACTGACACAAGCTGCCGTTGTTTCTACGTGGTTTTTGGTGGTGATTCTATTGGCACAACACTTTAAGAAATTTTTAACCAACGC
>JABSRS010000003.1:0-16945 GCA_013214885.1 Gammaproteobacteria bacterium | reverse complement strand
GTAATTCAATTTGTCGTTCGGTCACGTGACCCATAGAGATGGCCAATTAACCAAATTGTTGACGGTGCGTTGCTGCTGTGGAGTCAGTAAACCCTTATGCTTGTTGAGCCGTTTGTGTCGCAATGCTGTTGAGGGCGTTTTTTATCCTTTCCTCTCCATAAGGTTTTTTCAAATAAAACTTCGCCCCTTCGCGTAAACAAAATTCAATTTCGTCTTCTAAATCTAAAAAGCTACAAATGACGACATTGGCACTCGGATCTATTTCAAAAATTCTTTTAAGGGTTTTTTTGCCATCGAATCGTGGCATCGCAAAGTCTAGCATCACGACATCAGGTTTTAACTCGTGGTACTTCTTTAAAGCAACTTTGCCATCTTCGACATCACCGACAACTTCATGACCAAGGCTTGTGACTAAGGAGGTTGCTATTATTCTCATGCTGAGGGAATCGTCAACAACCAAGATGCGTAACGGTGAGCTCATGTATTTCTCCTTAAATATGAATACTAAATCCGTTTAGTATTAATTAGCATAAACAGAGCGTTGTAAATTGTCTAGCTTAATATTTGAGCATTAAAGGTTTTATTAGGAGTGATGATTTGTGCCAGCGGAATATCCCAGGCTTGAACGGGTAGCTGTTCGACCAGCTGACAGTCGTGCGCAAGTCCAATAGGGTAGGGCGTTTTATTGGTTTGCCAGTTAGCTAATGTCCGATCATAATAGCCACCGCCCATGCCCATTCTGTTGCCTTGTGAATCAAAAGCGACCAGTGGGGTAAAAATAATATCTAGTTGATTAACTGGGCAAACTAAAGTCACATTAAGTTTAGGCTCGCTAATGCCATATTTATTGAGCACCATTTTAGTGTCTGGCTGATAACGCAAAAACAATAAATGGCCCTTATTAAACGGATGTAGCACGGGTAAATAAACGTTTTTCCCCTGCTGCCACAGGTGTTTAATTAATTCTATTGGATTGAGTTCGCCGTCATTGGCAAGGTATAACGCAATGTTTTTAGCGGTTGCGACGCGGGGATGGTGAGCGACTTGCTCAACAAGTTGTTGGGCCGATTGTTGCTGTTGAGATGAGGTTAGTTGATTTCGTAACAGCCGAACTTGCTGTCTAATTTGCTGGCGTGGGGATAAAGTCATTAATCATCTCAGAACAATTTTAGGGGTTGTTAGTGATGAGTGTAGAATAATAGGGGATAGATATGAAGATAAACTTCCAAGGTGCCGCTGTGAACATTTGGTCCTCGAACCATACGGTTCAAGGCGGGTGGCAATTATTACCGCAGGCTTCCTGGTACATGCCAGGCTTGCACAATAGCAAAGGAATTGACACCCTGGGTGTGTATATTGGCTCGGGAACTCAGAACACTGACAAACACCCCAGAAGTTAGATCCCAGTATATTGTGTTTCGGGCGCGCTGTTAATGGCTAAATGTGGATTAATTACTCGAACAAACCCTAATCAATGCTAAGTGTTGATTTTATCGACAGATTAATGGTGCAAAATAAAATGCGAACCTTGGAGTTGAGCTGATAGAATAGTCTTATAGTTTAAAAACAGTTTTAGGATTAGCAAATGACACAAGTAACTTGGCAACAATTGAGCAGCACATTACAGATGGCTGAACTTGGCGCAACGGCCAGTGAGACTCACGGCATTATCTGTGGTTTGATTTGTGGTGGTGTTAACCTCGAAGACAATAGTTGGTATGGCGCGTTTAACGATTTAATGAATGATGGTATTGCCTTGCCAATTGATTTAAAGAAGCTACTGCAGCAGATTTTTGACACCACCAGTAAAGAATTCTTGGCTCACGACTACCAAGTGAAACTTATTCTGGCCGATGACGAGCAATACCTTAATGAGCGCGCTAAATCATTAACCCAATGGAGCGAAAGTTTTTTAGCCGGTTTTGCGATTGGTAATGAAGCAGGTAAGCCATTATCAAAAGACGTTAAAGAAGCCATTACAGATTTAAGTCAAATTGCCAAACTAGATACTGAAATTGAAGATGATGACGACTCGGAGCAAACACTGGAAGAGATCATTGAATATGTTCGAGTCAGTGCGCTGCTGTGTTTTGCTGAATTAGGTTTTCAACCTGAAACCACTAAAAAAGATAAGAAACTCCACTAATGAAAAATCAAACTTTCTTTACTGAGCGTCGCAAGGAACTGTTGGCACAAATGTGTGATAACAGTGCGGCTGTTATCTTCGCTGCCAGCGAGCAAACGCGCAGCCTCGATACTGAATATTCTTTTCGCCAAAACAGTTACTTCTATTACTTAACGGGTTTTAACGAACCTGAGTCGGTGTTGTTATTGGTTAAAACTAGTGACGCTAACACGGTGGTGTTGTTTAATCGTGACAAAGATCGAGTCCAAGAAATTTGGCACGGTCGTCGTTTAGGGCAAACACAAGCACTTAAATGTTTCGAGCTTGACCAAGCATTATCAATCAGCGAGTTAACCACTAAACTCCCTGAGCTAATTAACGGCGTTGATACCTTATATAGCTGTCATGGCGAAACGACTCATGGCGAAGACGCACTGAAAAGTGTGATGAGTACATTACGCCAAGGAATGAAGCAAAATTTGAGCGCGCCAAGTGTCCAAATTGATTTACGCTTAATCCTCGATGAAATGCGCTTGATTAAGACCAGTGAAGAAGTTGAAATTATGCGCCGTGCTAGCGTTATTTCGGCCAATGCTCATACCCGCGCGATGTTATTTTCAAAGCCAGGGGTGTTTGAATATCAACTTGAAGCCGAAATAATGCATGAGTTTGCCAGCAATGGTGCACGTTTTGCTGCATACAATACGATTGTTGGCGGCGGTGATAATGCCTGCATTTTACATTACACCGAAAACGAATCGGTATTAAAAGATGGTGACCTAGTATTAATTGACGCCGGTTGTGAATACCAAGGCTATGCTGCGGATATTACGCGAACCTTCCCTGTGAATGGTAAATTTAGCCCTGAGCAAAAAGCGATTTATCAGCTAGTACTAAAAGCGCAACTTGCTGCAATTGCGATGATCAAGCCTAGCGCAACCATTAAAGCCGCTAACGATACCGTGATTGAAATTTTCACCGAAGGCTTGTTAGACCTTGGCGTGATTAGTGGTGATTTCGAGCAAGCAATGACTGATATGGTATATAAAGACTTTTATATGCACGGGCTTGGTCATTGGATTGGGATTGACGTCCATGATGTTGGCGATTATCGCACTAGCGACCGTAGCCGATTTTTAGAACCCGGCATGACCTTAACCATTGAACCTGGTTTATACATTAGCGAAGACGCCGATGTTGACCCGAAATGGCGTGGCATTGGGGTTAGAATTGAAGATGATTTGTTAGTCACCGTCGAAGGCAATGAAGTGTTGACCAAAGACGTGATTAAAACGGTTGAGCAAATTGAAGCATTAATGGCTGGCGAATAAAGGATTATAAATTGGCTGAGCAAATAACTGAATCTCATCAGCAGTTTGATTTAATCATTAATGGCGGCGGCATGGCAGGCGCGACTTTAGCGTGGGGAATTAATTATATTCTCGGCGCTAATTCTCACGGTGATAAGGCGCAACTCAAAATTGCGATTATCGAGGCATCCCCCGATGATAACAGCCACCCAGGTTTTGATGCGCGAGTCATTGCCTTGTCATATGGCTCACGAGAAATCCTCGAGCAACTTGGCTTGTGGCATGATTATCAAGGGATCGCGACGCCAATTACCGATATTTCAGTGACCGATCGCGGTCACTTTGCTCAAACCAGTCTTAATCCCACCGATTATCAGGTGGCCGCTTTGGGCTATGTGGTTGAACTTGAACAAAGTGGTCGGTTATTGCATCAAAAATTGGCGCAAGCGAATAGTGGCGTCACCTGGTTTCGCCCCGATAGCATTAAAGAACTCAAGCAACATCAAGACCGTATCGATGTGACGCTAGCGGGTGGCCAATGTCTTAGTGCCAAATTGCTGGTGGCCTCAGATGGTGGTTTTTCAAAAGTGCGCCAATTACTTAATGTCGCCAGTGTTCAAACCCACTTTAATCAATCGGCCATTATTGCCAATATCACCACCTCGCAAGCACATCATGGCAAAGCCTATGAGCGGTTTACCGATCAAGGGCCATTGGCATTGCTACCAATGAATGAAGGACGCAGTTCACTCGTTTGGTCAATGCACACTGAAAATGTTGATCAGATAATGGCATTGTCACCAACACAGTTCTTGGCCAAATTACAAGATGCTTTTGGTTATCGTCTCGGCATGTTTGAACAAACGGGCCAGCGGGTTAGTTACCCGTTAATTTTGACCATGGCCGAGCAATTAACTCATCATCGCAGTGTCTTTATTGGTAATGCCGCGCAAGCACTGCACCCAATTGCAGGGCAAGGCTTTAACTTGGGCTTGCGCGATGTCGCCCAATTGATTAGCCAAATTAGCCAAGCAGTCACTGCGCAACAAGATATTGGTCAATTTAAGGTGCTAGATAATTATCGCCAGGCGCGGGAAACGGATCGTAAACAAACGGTAGCCGCGACCAGTGGTTTAGTGTCTATTTTTTCAAATAATTATTGGCCAATGGTCGTAGGGCGCAACATAGCATTGCAGCTTAGTCACTGTATTGGTCCGTTAAAACGGCCGGTTGCGTATCAAATGTTAGGATGGCGCGAGCCTCTAGCGACGATGCATCACACCTAATTATGAACGTAAGTATTAAAGTAAGTAGGAAAGTAACTAATAAATGAATATTCAATCTTTTGATTTGGCCATTGTCGGTGGCGGTATGGTTGGTTTGGCATTAGCTTGCGCGTTAAGTGATAGTGACTTACGGGTGGCAGTGATTGAAGGGAAAACCCCGTCATTAACGCCGAGCGAACAACCTGATATTCGAGTAAGTGCGTTAAGCCAGGCCAGTAAAAATATCCTGACTCGCCTTAATGCGTGGTCAGCCATCGAAGCAGGGCGTCATCAGCCTTATTTAGCGATGAAAGTCTGGGACAGCGACAGCTTTGGTAAAATAGCCTTCGATGCCGAGCAGCTGCGCAGCGATTCATTGGGCACTATTGTTGAAAACTCACATATTCAAGCGGCGTTGTGGCAGCAAGCATCACAATGCGCCAATATTACCTTGTTTCACCCATATCACTGCGCTAACGTCGCCATTGGTGATAAAGAAGCGTGGCTAACCCTTAAGAGTAGTGATGATAGCAACCCACAACCCGAAAAGTCGCTAACCGCTAAGTTAGTGGTCGGTGCCGATGGCGCTAATTCGTGGGTCCGTAACAAGGCTGATATTCCACTGACCAGTTGGGACTACGGTCACCATGCATTAGTGGCGACCGTTGAAACCGATTTAGATCATGACCAAACCGCCCGCCAAGTGTTTTTACCAGCAGGTCCTTTGGCCTTTTTACCGCTAGCGGGTAATCATGGTGAAACCAACTTGTCATCAATTGTGTGGTCATTATCGCCTGAGCTTGCCAGTGAATTGTTGCACTGTGACGAAGTGGAGTTTAATCGCCGACTGACAACCGCATTAGATAATCGGTTAGGTTATTGCCAAGTGCGCTCAGCTCGCGGCGTGTTTCCATTGAAAATGCGTTATGCTCGCTCGTTTGCCGCGCAGCGCATTGCGTTGGTTGGCGACGCTGCTCATACCATTCATCCATTAGCTGGACTAGGGGTTAACTTAGGTTTCCTCGATGCTGCGGCCTTGGCACAAACCATTTTAGACAACCAATCCAAAGGTAAAGATATTGGTGAACTGGCTAACTTACGACATTACGAGCGCTGGCGTAAAGCTGATGCGACGCAGATGATCGCAGGTATGGAAGGCTTTAAGCGCTTGTTTGCGGGATCTAACCCCGTTAAAAAGTTGGTTCGTGATATCGGATTAGTCGCTGTTGATAAAATTGGTCCGGTTAAAGAGTTATTGGTCCGACACGCCATGGGATTAACCGACAATTTACCTGAGTTAGCCCAGCCAATCATTAAAAAATAGCCAGTTCTAACTAGCTATAGCCCCTTTGCAGCCTAGCTATCAATTGGTTAGGCTGCTTATATAACCTTTCGCATTAGTTTTTCTCATGAAAATACCCCTGCTAGATTAGATTTTTTTTTGGAATCTAGATCACAAAAAAGCTATAATCCGCCATCGAAAAAATCTGAACTATAAATTGTATCCAATTTATAGTTCAAGATGACTCTAATATTTAAGGATTTCTAATGGCTCAACAAACAGTATTATTTGATAAGCACATTGAAGCTGGCGCTAAAATGGTCGATTTCCACGGTTGGGAAATGCCAATTAACTACGGCTCACAAATCGAAGAACATCACGCTGTTCGTAAAGATGCTGGAATGTTTGATGTTTCCCACATGACCGTGGTCGACATTAAAGGTGCCGGTGCTAAAGAGTTCTTACAAAAATTACTCGCTAACGATGTTGCTAAACTTACCGTTGCAGGTAAGGCAATGTACGGCGGCATGTTAAACGAAGAGGGTGGCGTAATTGATGATTTAATCACTTACTACATGACTGACGATTACTACCGTTTAGTGGTTAACTCAGCGACTCGCGAAAAAGACATGGCGTGGATCAACAAGCAAATGGTTGGTTTTGACGTTGTCGTTACTGAATTACCTGAGCTTTCAATGATTGCAGTCCAGGGTCCTAATGCTAAAGCAAAAGCGGCGACTGTATTTAACAGCGACCAAAATGCCGCAGTTGAAGGAATGAAGCCTTTCTTCGCCGTACAGTCGGGTGATTTATTTATCGCTACCACCGGTTATACAGGTGAGGGTGGTTACGAAATTATACTTCATCAAGATCTTGCAGCCGATTTATGGCAGCAACTGCTTGAAGCTGACGTACGTCCATGTGGTTTAGGCGCGCGTGATACGCTGCGTTTAGAAGCTGGCATGAACCTTTATGGTTTAGATATGGATGAATCTGTATCGCCATTAGCCGCTAACATGGCTTGGACTATTGCTTGGGAGCCAAGCGAACGTGACTTTATTGGTCGCAGTGCTTTAGTAGCACAAAAAGCCGCTGGTGAACTACATAAGCAGGTTGGCTTAGTCATGGAAGCCAAGGGTGTGTTACGCGCTGGTCAAAAAGTGGTATTTAAAGATAGCGAAGGATGCGATCAAGAAGGTATCATTACTTCGGGAACATTCTCTCCAACATTAGGCTATAGTGTTGCTATTGCACGTGTGCCTCGTTCGATTGGTGAAAACGTACAAGTCGAAATGCGCAAAAAATTCGTTGACGTAGTTGTGGTTAAGCCTGGCTTCGTTCGTAACGGCAAAAAAACATTTTAATTATTAATTCCATTTAGAAAAATAAAGGATAATCCAATGAGCAATATCCCTGCTGAACTAAAATATGCATCTTCTCACGAATGGGTTCGTGATGACGGTAACGGTATCTTTACTGTAGGTATCACTGAACACGCTCAAGGTCTATTGGGTGATATGGTTTTTGTTGACTTACCAGATGTTGGCGACACATTTGACGCTGGTGAAGACATCGCAGTTGCTGAATCTGTAAAAGCGGCTTCAGACATCTACGCGCCTATTACTGGTGAAGTTGTTGAAATTAACGAAGAGCTAGAAGATGCACCTGAGCTAGTTAATGCCGATGCATTTACCGACGGCTGGATGTTTAAAATCAAAGCTGCCGACGTTGCTGAGTTAGAAAACTTATTAGACGCAGAAGGCTACGCTGCCTCAATCGACGAAGACTAAATAATAGTCTGTCTTCTAGGCTCCTAATAAGGAGCCTTATTTTTTTGTACTGCTGCGACAAATAACAGTCCAGCACCAGTTTTGGAAGAATGTTCCCATGACCCGTATTCCTTCGTTAACCGAATTAGAAAATAAAAATGAGTTTATCGCTCGACATATCGGCCCGAATGCCGAGCAACAGCAGCAGATGCTTAAAAGCATTGGTGCTGATTCACTAGAAGACATGACTAAAAAAATCGTTCCTGAATCGATCTTACTTAAAAAAGGCCTAAGCATTGGTCCAAGCCGCACCGAAGTAGAAGCGCTAGCGCACCTTCGTTCACTGGCTGACCAAAACCAAGTATTAAAAACATACATTGGTATGGGCTACAGCAACACACTAGTACCAAACGTTATTTTACGTAACGTACTAGAAAATCCAGGCTGGTACACGGCTTACACGCCATACCAACCAGAAATTGCTCAAGGCCGTTTAGAAGCTATTCTTAACTTCCAACAGCTAAGCATTGACTTAACCGGTCTTGAACTAGCAAGTTCTTCTTTATTAGATGAAGCAACTGCTGGCGCTGAAGCGATGGGTCTGGCTAAACGTGTTTCTAAAAACAAAAAATCAAACCTATTTTTCGTGAGTGATGGTATCCATCCACAAACGATTGACGTCGTTAAAACCCGTGCTGGTGGTTTTGGTTTTGAAGTAATTGTTGGCCCTGCTAGCGACGCACTTAACCATGACATCTTCGGCGCAATGTTAAGCTACCCTGCGACTGATGGCAGCGTTGACGATATTGAACAACTGATTAGCGATCTTAAAGCTAAAAAAGCAGTTATTGCACTAGCAACAGACTTCATGGCACTAACGTTACTAAAATCTCCTGGTGAGATTGGTGCTGACGTTGCATTTGGTAACAGCCAACGCTTTGGTGTACCAATGGGCTTTGGTGGTCCTCACGCTGCATTCTTCGTGACATTAGACAAGCATAAGCGTTCGGTACCGGGCCGTATTATCGGTGTATCTAAGGATACTCGCGGTAAGCCAGCACTTCGTATGGCCATGCAGACTCGTGAGCAGCATATCCGCCGCGAAAAAGCTAACTCAAATATTTGTACCGCTCAAGTATTGCTAGCAAATATGGCTTCATTCTATGCGGTTTATCACGGTCCTAAAGGGCTTAAAAACATCGCAACTCGCATCAACCGTTTAACCACTATTTTGGCTAATGGTTTACAAGCTAAGGGCGTTGAATTAAAGAACAGCACTTGGTTTGACACGATTACGCTTAATGTTGGCGACAACAAAGATACTATTCTAGCGAACGGTGTTGCTGCTGGTGTTAACTTCCGTCGTGACCTTACTGGTCAAATCGGTATCAGCCTTGATGAAACCACTACTCGTGAAGATGTTGCACAATTATTCGACATCATTCTAGGTGCTGATCACGGTCTTGATATTGTCGCTCTTGATAGCGCAGTAACAGGTAACTCGTTCAGCGAAAATCTAGTACGTACGTCGGACTATCTAACGCACAAGGTCTTTAACAGCTATCACAGCGAAACCGAGATGATGCGTTATATCCGTCGTCTTGAAGGTAAAGATTTAGCCCTAAACCATTCAATGATTTCTTTGGGTTCTTGTACCATGAAGCTAAATGCTGTTAGCGAGATGCTACCAGTTAGCTGGAATGAGTTTGCTAACATGCACCCATTCTGTCCACAAGATCAAGCCAAAGGTTATGTGGCAATGATTAACGAATTTGCGCAATGGTTAGTGGATATCACTGGTTACGATGCAATTTGTATGCAACCTAACTCAGGTGCTCAAGGTGAATATGCTGGTTTACTAGCGATTCAAAAATACCATGAGTCACGTGGCGAAGGGCATCGTAATGTTTGCCTAATCCCATCATCAGCACACGGCACTAACCCTGCTTCTGCACAAATGCTTGGCATGAAAGTAGTCGTAACGGCTTGTGATGCCGAAGGTAATGTTGACATGAACGACCTACGCACTAAGGCAGAAGAATTATCTGACAACCTAGCGTGCATCATGATCACATACCCATCGACTCACGGTGTATACGAAGAAACTATCGGTGAAATTTGTGAATTAATTCATGATAACGGTGGTCAGGTTTACCTAGATGGCGCGAACATGAACGCCCAAGTTGGCGTTACATCACCAGGTAGCATCGGGGCTGATGTTTCACACCTTAACTTGCACAAAACCTTCGCAATTCCACACGGCGGCGGCGGTCCAGGTATGGGTCCTATCGGGATCAAAGCACACTTAGCACCATTTGTTGCTAACCACAGCGTTATTAATTTAGAAGGTTCTGATCGCGGTAACGGCGCAGTATCTGCTGCGCAATACGGTTCAGCAAGCATCTTACCAATCTCGTACATGTACATTGCGATGCTAGGTAATGACGGTTTACGTCAGTCAACTCAGGTTGCTATCTTAAACGCTAACTACTTAAAGAATCGCTTGAGCGAACATTTTCCAATCTTGTTCTCTGGCCGTGGTGGTTATGTAGCTCACGAATGTATCGTTGATTTACGTCCGCTTAAAGAAGCTTCAGGCATCACTGAAATGGATGTCGCTAAACGTCTTAACGATTACGGTTTCCATGCGCCAACCATGTCGTTCCCAGTAGCGGGTACGTTAATGATTGAGCCAACTGAATCTGAATCTAAAGTAGAAATCGACCGCCTTGCTGATGCCCTTATTGCTATCCGCGCTGAAGTGGCTAAAGTAGAATCAGGTGAGTGGAACTTAGATGACAACCCATTAGTCAACGCGCCACACACCAACATGGAATCGCGCTTACTCTCGCGAAGTTGCCGTGTTCCCAACTAAAGAAGTACGCGCTAACAAGTTCTGGCCAACCGTAAACCGCATCGACGATGTGTACGGCGACCGTAACTTACATTGTTCTTGTGTACCGATTGAAGAGTATATTTAAGGGTTGGTGTTATGGGGACATGTAATTAAGTTGGTTAACGATTTAATTAAGATGGTTAACTTTAACAAGTTGGTTAATTTCCCAATAAAATAATTTAAAAGGCGAATCAGAAATGATTCGCCTTTTTTATCACGACAGATTAAGTTGAAGAACTTTTTGTTAGTGAGGATTTTGGTGTCAGTGGAGCATTTTGAGATATGTATTCCCACTCGATTCTTAAAACTTTTAATTTTTTATCTATCTCATCTTCCGAAAGTGTGAGCATTGTTTTATCAAGTTTTTCTAATTGTCGTCTCAATTTTCCGTAACATCCAGCAGCAGATCTATGTCGTTCGCCTTTTTCTGCAAATCTACCAAATGAAACAACACCAGAGAGTGAGGCTGATAAAATACTCATTATAGTTAGGAATACTTTCCACCCTCCGTCCGTATTTAAGAAAAGCATAGCTGTAACGATAGTAGAAGTGAGAATAAGACAATATCCAAATAGGTCTGCTCTAAAATACAATTTTTCAGCTCTTGAGTAGTGGCCAGATTGGGCATCGCTGAGTCTCTGGAGCCAGTTGTTAATTAAACATTTTATATCGCTATTCACTTCTGTAGGAACAATTTCAAGATCAGTGATAGTTTCATTATTTTTTTGATTCATTTCGTAGTACTGCTCATTATTTGTAAGCGTCTGGGGATCGACACCTAGCTAATGCCAATATTCCACGGCAGAATCGCATCGATGTCATCACTTCCAGTCGCTAGATGTTCGAAGCAATGCAACAGATAGTCAAACGGGATGAGTCCATTAGCTTTTGCCGTTTCGATAATACTATATAGAACGGCACTCGCATCGGCACCGTTAGCAGTGTTGGAGAACATCCAGTTCTTGCGGCCAATAACAAATGGTTTTACCGCTCGCTCAGCACGGTTATTATCAATAGCCAAATGACCGTCTTCAACATATACGGTTAACGTGTGCCACTGGTTGCGGCTGTAGCTTATGGCTTTACCAATCGCTGATTTTGGTGGTACTTGCTCTGCTGATTTATCCAGCCATTCTTTAAATTCGTTGAGTAATGGAACCGAACATTCTTCACGCACAGCGAACTTTTCATCAACGGATTTACCCTTGAGTCCCGTTTCAATGCGATATAGCTTTTGAATATGGTTCAACGCCCAATTCGATTTTCCTGTTTTCCCTTTAGGTTGCGATTGTTCAGCTTCTTTAAACTTTCGGCGAGCGTGTGCCATGCAACCAACAAGCGTAGCACCAACTTGGTGATAGCCCGCATAGCCATCGACCTGTAAGTAACCGTTAAAATCCCCCAAGTATTTAACGGGGCACGAGCCCGCCCGACTATTTTGATAATCGTAAAGTACAATATTGGGGAGCCCCCTTTCATTAGGCGAGTCGGTGCCTGTGCAATAGACCCACATATAGCATTTTTTCTTGTCTTCTTTAATGACTTTAAGCGGTGTTTCATCCGCATGGATAACGGGTTGTTCGAGAAGCACCTGTTGCAGCCGTTCGACGAGTGGTTTAAATAGGTGACTACTTTTCATCATCCATTCACTCATCGTTTTCCGGCCAATAGCGATGCCATATTGTTTAAACATCGACTCTTGTCGGTAAAGTGGTAACCCATATTGATATTTACTGGTAATAATTTGACTAAGCAAGCTAGGAGTGGCGATACCTTTAGGGATTGGACTCGCTGGCAACTGCGCGATTTTAATACCATTCTATCTAATTAACTGGTCATATTTATCCAGTCTCTTGTACACATGTCAGTTACCCTTTGCTCACTGCTTAAGAAGGAGTTCCAAGCATCACAAACACTGTTAACAATATCCTCGTAACCCTTAAAAGTCCGGTTGGCCAAATGATGTTGTCTCATCCAACTCCACACTTGCTCTATTGGATTTAACTCTGGGGAGTAAGGGGGCAACTTGATCAAACTTACATTATCAAAATCAGCTGAAAGATCCTCATTATGCCAGCTAGCTCCGTCCATAATTACAATGGCATGCCTGTCTGGCTCGGTAACATTTGAAATGAGTTCCACTTGTTGACGCATGACGTCTTTATTTACCCAGGGAACAACTAACGCCTCGCCGATCCCTCGTGCAGGGCAGACCGCACCGAACAAGTACGCGTATTCAAATTGTTGCTGCTTCACCGCTCGTGGTCTTTCTCCGATTAAACTCCAAAGATGTGTTGTTGTGTTTTGTTGACCAAACCTCGCCTCATCTTGGAACCAAACATCAACTTTGTCAGTGGACATATGACCGGGGATCCTTGTGATCGTTTCAAAATAGAATTTTTTTAAAATCCTCCTGTGCATCAAGTGATTGCTTTGGATGTCGAGAACGTGATGTTTTCCAAGAAAAACCTAGTTTTCGTAAAAGAATATAGACGTAATCAGAATGATACTCGATAGCAAAATTGTCGCTTATATAAGACTGAATGTCATACCCTGTAAGCCTTCCGCCGGCTGTACTATGAGATCTTTCTTCAATGAATTGACAAAGTTCAGTCTGTTGAGTATCTGTAAGAAAATGAGGACGACCAGGCCTTGGTTTTTCATTGAGTGCTTCAATGCCAGCGTTTAAATATGCACTGATCCACTTATTCACACTAGTGCGGCTAACTTTTAGGAATTTGGCGATAGTGGTTCTAGATTGACCATCGTGAAAATGTGCTAATGCCAATAATCGCATTTTCATTTGGCTAGACTTATGCTGGCGAGCTAGCTTTAAGAAGTCACTACTTTTAAGGTTTTTCACGGGACTACTCTAATGATGAATACTGAAATCAATTAGATCATATTTTTAGCTAGAATGGTATAACACTGTTCTCTTTGGCTGCTTCGAGCATTGGCTTGAGATCATCCGATGACAGGTCAATCGCATTTTTGAGTAACCGAACATGTAGCTCTTCACTGATTCCCCAGTCACCGCCGGGTCTAAGTCGCCATATCCAGGCAGGATACCCAGGGATGAATGCCTCTGGAAAAACAATAAGTTCAGCTCCTTGCTCAGATACGGAATTAATGATTTCTACCGCTTTATTGATGGTACGTTCTTTATCGAGAACGTAAGGGGCTGCTTGAATAATTGCTATTTTCTTCATAATTGACTCCCTTTCGATGAGTAGCAGAGTTACTAACGTGAGTTTCGGCTACCTACAATTATCGTTAAAAAACGCACGCCAATGTTCAATAGTTATAAGAATAATTTTAGTACGTTAATAACAAAGGAGGAATAATTAATTATACAGGGATATGGGGAAACCAATAATTGTAATCAAAAGGTCAGAGTCCGAAGTTGGCCGATTGCTATCTCTCATGCTCATTATCAGATACCAACACCTAATGACAACAAAGCAAAAAAAAGCCACTGCTAATTAGCAGTGGCTTCAAACGTTTGAACTAATATTGTGGTTTAAAGCGTAAACACCATTGGCACAATCGTTAGCATTAATATGGTAATCAAACCGATGGCTGCAACGTTTAGCCACAGCCCTGCTTTAGCCATATCACTTATTTTCAAGTGACCCGAGCTAAATACGATGGCATTTGGTGGCGTGGCCACTGGCATCATAAAGGCGCAACTTGCCGCAAGTGCCGCAGGAATAACCAGCATTAAAGGTCCGTCGGTTAATGTCAGTGATATCGGGCCTAGTAATGGTAAGAAGCTGGCCGCAGTGGCCGTATTGCTCGTTACTTCAGTTAAAAACATAATAGTAACCGTTACAATGATCACAGCGGCAAGGACTGGGAAGTTAACCGTACTCGCTAATTGCGAACCGATAAAATCAGCCAATCCAGATTTTTTAATTAAGCCAGCTAGTGCAAGGCCGCCACCGAACAAGATCAATACGCCCCAAGGTAACTTTTTGGTGTCATCCCACGATAAGATTCGAATGTCTTTTTTACGATCGACCGGGACGATAAATAGCATCATGCCAATAAACATCGCGATGCCAGTATCGGTAATGGCTAACCCAGTCGCTTTGGCGATTAAAGGTCTAAATATCCAACCTAACGCTGCCATGGTAAAGAACATTAAGACCAGCTTCTCGCCTTTGCCCATCGCGCCTAACTGATCCAGCTTTTGCTTGAACATCGAGCTAGTGTCAACAAACTCACCTTGATTAACCTTGAAACATACCTTAGTTAAAATCACCCAACACAGCACTAACATCACCGTGGTTAATGGCACACCAACCATCATCCATTGGGAAAACCCAATCTCAATTTGATAGGTATCTGACAAATACGCTGCCATTAAAGCATTTGGCGGCGTTCCGATTAAAGTGGCAAGACCACCGATACTGGCTGAAAACGCAATAGCTAGCAGCATCGCTTTTGTAAATGCCTGGTTTGGCTTGTCACTGTGCTGATTGACCATCTCGATCACCGATAAGCCAATGGGTAACATCATCACTGAGGTTGCGGTATTGGACATCCACATTGATAAAAATGCAGTCACGGCCATTAAGCCAGCAATTTGTTGACTCGGTTTGGTGCCAACTAACGTCATTGCTTTAAGCGCAATGCGTTTGTGCAAATTCCAGCGCTCCATCGCGATAGAGATTAAGAAACCACCTAAGAACAGGAATATCAACGGATGCGCATATGACGCAGTTGCTGTCTTAATTGGCGCAATGCCAACAATAGGCGCAACAATTAAGGGTAAGAACGCGGTCACAGCAACAGGTGTAGCTTCAGAAACCCACCAAGTGGCCATCCAAAGTGCTAGGCCAAGCGTGTGCCATGCCGTTTCACTCATTCCAGTAAAAGGTGAGTCAATGAGTAAGGTTAGGGCCATCATAAATGGACCTAATGCCAACATCAATAACGGGGTAGTCTTTTGTATTTTCGTTGTCATGGTCTTTACTCCAACTTAGAATTTATACTGCAAACCAAGGCCAATGGTATTGTCATCATTGGTTTCTAGATCAAGCGCCGATAGCAAAATATAAGCTTTTGCCTGGCTATCAAAAATATAGTCAAGACCAACACTAAGCTGTTCCACTTCTTCCGCGTGGCGGATTTTACTGTCATCACTGGCATATTGAACTTTTGCCAGCCACTGACCCATCTGGTAACCAGCGTTAAGCATAAAACCATCGCCATCTTTAAGGCCGTCGGACGTTTGAGATTGCTGGATCATTGCGCCCAGCACTAGGTGTTTAATGCGGTAATTAGCAACAATACGATGCAAGTCTAAGTTGTTTAAATCTTGGGTTCCTGCATAGGCAACATAATAAGGCGATTTTTTAAGTGATTTATCACCCGTAGTCACTAACCATGCGTAGCCATTTTTATCGAAACCCGTGTCATCTTTTATGGTCGCTGTAAATGCCAGATTAAACTGACCTAACCGCGGCGCACTATAGGTAATACTGTCACCAAGACGGTCTTGGCCAGCGAGAACTTGACTAATATCATCTGCAGTTTCGTTAAATAAATCAAAATTAGCTTCAGATTTTTTAAAGCGGGTGTCATTGCGACCAAACACAACCTCACCAAAATTACCTTTAATACCAATGTAAGTATTTCGTGCCGTTAAGGTGTCGACATCGTCATCCATGCCTTTTACTTGATACTCAAACTTAAATACCGCACTGAATTTATCGTTGAGTTGATGAGTTCCTTTGATACCAATACGCGAATAAGGCGAGTTGATATTGCTGCCTTCTTTTACATAACGCATTAAGCCGGTGTCGGTGTGATTGAGTTGGATTTCGGCT
Source organism: Gammaproteobacteria bacterium (assembly GCA_013214885.1). Classification (GTDB taxonomy): domain Bacteria; phylum Pseudomonadota; class Gammaproteobacteria; order Enterobacterales; family Psychrobiaceae; genus Psychrobium. Next base: position 464 of record JABSRS010000003.1, on the reverse strand, counting down.
TTACCGTAGAAAGTAATATCATCAATCATTTTATTAGCCGCGGCATTGGCAGCAACAGGCATTGCGATGATAAGGCTGGTAGCTAGAAGGTTGTAAGTGAACTTCATTGGTGTTTCCTCGATTTATAATTTATAATTTTTGAGTGAATCATCAATGATATTGCAAGGATGTAGCCAACCTGTTAACTACTTGAGTTTTAAAGAATATAAATAGAATGCGTGTGTGATGCCGCTAACAATGGGCGGCGAGCCACCCAATAATTAGCACGAAATGGGGGGCAGTCCACCCATTAGGCATCAGTGTACATTGAACGATTTATGCCAAAACGTTTCATTTTATCGTAAAGGGTTTTGCGGGGTAATTTCAAATATTCCATCGTCTGATTAATCCGCCCCTTATGTAAACCTAATGCCTCTTCGATTAGCTTTGCTTCGAAGAATTCTACCCTTTGTACCAACCCCATA
>JABSRS010000298.1 GCA_013214885.1 Gammaproteobacteria bacterium | reverse complement strand
CTGAAACCTGCATTTTCAAGTGGCACGGGTATAAGTTGTACTAGCGCCCGCTAGTACAACTTATGATTTAACCTAAGGTATTCCAGAACATCTTAAATGCTGCCTCTCGGTATTTAATATCCCCAGTAAGCTGTGGTCGCTCAATAAAAAACGAACTAACACTCAAAAATTGGCCCTGACAATTATCCAAGATTAAATCCAGTGGATATTGGGCAAATATGCCTTGTTGCTGTCCCGCTATAATTAACTGTTCTAAAAATCCTAATTGTTGATTCATTATCTCGCGACGAATTGTCGCTGACAAGATATGTGAATGGATCACTAATTTAAAAAACTGTAACTTGTTAGGATTAGCCACCGACCAATCAATCGCATCATTCCAAACGTTGCTCGCCAACTGTTCAATGCTATTGCCATTGGCGTTGTTTGGGCTTATTTGCTGCGCAAACTGCTCTTTGATCATCAGATACAAAGCATGGACCAAATCGGCTTTAGTTTGAAAGTGATGAAATAACGTGCCATTGGCGACATTGGCTTTCTTGGCAATCGAAGCGGTCGAGGTACCATCAATACCATTGTCGACAAACAGCACCAAGGCTGCATCAAGAATTAACTGTTTTTTACTAACCGACATATTTCCCACTACCTTGTTAACGCAAAAACATTTTTAGCATTAAGCGCTGGATAAAATTGCCATAAGGAGGATGGACCAATTTACCCGTATTGATTCGGCCACGGCTTAATACCGTTTTTGCTTTAGAAAAAGTCAAAAAACCCTCTTTGCCATGGTAATGCCCCATACCTGATGCGCCAATCCCGCCAAACGGTGCGTCATCTGCTGCAACGTGGAATACCGTTTCGTTAATACACACGCCGCCAGAATGAGTATGGCTTAATAAATGCTGTTGAGTTTGGCGATCAAAACTCATGATATACAACGCTAGTGGTCTAGGACGTTGATTGATGTAGTCAACGGCTTGATCAAGCGACTTGTAACCGACTATCGGCAAAATAGGGCCAAATATTTCTTGCTGCATTAACAGCATGTCATCGTTCACGTCAGTCACTAACTGGGTGGCCAGATAGCGAGAGCTGCGATCAATGGCGCTATTATTGGCAGGGACAATAATAGCGCCTTTTTGTTGCGCGTCATCAAGCCACGACAGTAATCTGCTGTGTTGGCTCTCGTTGATAACATGGCCATAATCAGCAGAGTTATTATCAGTGCCATACATCTTTTGAAACTGTCTTTGATACTCGCGAACAAACTGGTTTATTTTATCCTCTGGACATAATACATAATCGGGTGCGACACAAATTTGACCGGCATTAAGGCATTTACCAAAAATGAGGCGCTCAACGGCGGTTGCAATGGCCATATCAGGGGCAACAATTACAGGCGACTTTCCGCCAAGCTCTAACGTGACAGGGGTTAAGTTATCAGCAGCCGCTCTCATTACATGGCGACCAACAGTGGTTGAACCGGTAAAAATCAAATGATCAAATGCCAGCTTTGAGAAATTAGCGGCGACATCGGCTTCACCTTCAACGACGGCTACCATCGTCGAGTCAAATATCTCACTCAGCATAACGATTAACGCTTTATTAGTTGCTGGGGTAAATTCAGATAACTTAATCATCGCCCGATTACCAGCCGCTAATGCCGTAATTAATGGACCAAGACTTAGCATCACGGGGAAATTCCATGGCACCATAATACCTACCACACCTAGTGGCTGATAATGAACTTTGACACTCGCTGGTGCCAGTAACATCCCTGCATGGCGACGTTGCGGTTTCATCCATTTCTTTACGCGCTTTATGGTGTAATTAATATTGAGCACGCAAGGCATAATGTCACTGAGCAAGGTATCTTGCGCTGGACGTTGACCATAATCTACTTGGAGCGCGGCGACTAAATTGTCTTGGTGTTTTAATAATGCCGCTTTGAGTTTTTTAAGTGACTCTATTCGCGTTTGCGCTGACGGTGCTGGTTGGGCGCGAAATGCTAACTGCTGAACATTCAACATTGACTGCAGGGAGTCAATACTGACCACAGGGGGAACAGATATATTCATCGGGGAGCTCCAAATATAAATAATATAATCCCGACTGATTAGTCGGTCTGTGTTTATTAAACTATATTATCGGCTAAATAACAACCTGTTTGTAGGTTTTAGTTTTAGGTGAAATTTTGTCCAGTGGGTTGAAACTTTTTTTTGGAAACAGGACTTAATCCATGAAACATATATATTTAATTCGTTTGCTGTTAGTCTTTAAATCTCTATCAATTTGACTCAATAAAAAGGAATTCACCTTGAGCAACGCATCTTCCTTCTTTACTTTACTAGTTAGTAGTATTCTTCTTAGTAATGCAGCTTTGGCACAAATCAACCAAGCCAATGCTTTTGAAATATCCAAACACCTTACTACCATAGTCGAGCCTAAACCGATTAAACGGGTTTCCCCCCAGTATCCAAGAAGTGCGGCAAGAAATAATCGTGAAGGCTGGGCAACGCTTAGTTTTGTAATTGGCAAAGACGGTAACGTTTCCAATGTGTTAGTTACCGAAACTTCTGGCAGTAAAGATTTTGCTAATGCGGCAAAAAAGGCCGTGTCAAAGTGGCAATATCAACCGGCTTTTGAAAATGGCGAAGCCATTCAACAATGTGTTAATACCATAAGAATGGACTTTAAGATGAATGGCAACAGGCCGCAAGGTGTTTCTCGCCGTTTCAATAGCAAATATAATAAAGCGCTAGCAGCATTTGAAAGTAAGAATTATGCCGAACTAGAAGCTATTCTAGTGTCAATGCAAGAAACAAGGTACATGCATATTTTAGAAAATGATTTCATGCATTTATTAGCAGCAGATTATGCCAAAATTAAACAAGACCAAGCATTACAGCTAAGACATTTAACCAGATCGACATTCTCATCTAATAGTAAGCAACAAGCTCACAATCTTTATAGAACTTTCTTCTTACAAGTTGAATTAAATAAATTTCGAGCGGCGCATCGTACCTATAAAAAATTAAGCAAACTTGATGCCGCTGAAACTTATATGCCACAACTCAAAGAGATCATGAAAAAAGTAGATGATTTTATTGGTAGTAAAAATGAGCTAGTGATAGAAGCAACAATTAAAGAACAAGATTATTGGTCAATCGGACTAGTAAGAAATGAATTCTCTTTAGTTAATGTCAAAGGCACACTAGATAAACTCGATATCAGATGTGCCAATAAACGTCATGTCTATACCGTAGAAGAAAACAATAGTTGGAAAATTCCCGCTAGCTGGAAAAATGGCAGTATTTTTGTTTTTGGAGAGCCCAATACCAGCTTTAGCTTAGTTGAACACCCTATTAAAAGTTAACTAAATATCTCTAAAAAAATAAGGGACACCCATATATTTGATAAAAATAAGGGACACCCATATATTTGATTGCTAAATTTGTGGGTGTCCTTTTTGTTTAGTTGACTCTCACCTTAGGTCATAGTTGAACATAGAAAGTGTAGGACGGAGTTACAACACATCATGACTTTAATAGGTAAAGATAATATGGTTAATGCCAAGATATATAGTGTTAGTGAGTTAAGTAAATTAGCTGGCGTTAGCGTAAAAACCTTACATTATTATGATCATAAGGGCTTGCTGGTTCCAATGCGTCAATCTGAGAATGGCTATCGAACGTATAGCCAAAAACACTTAGTTATTTTACAGCAAATTTTAATTTATCGTGCTTTGGATTTTAGCATTGATGCCATTAAAAATTTGCTCAACGCTGAAAGCCAAGATTTAAATCAGGCCCTATTAGAGCAAAAAAAGCTGTTAGTGGCCCGTCAGCAATCGATTTCATTAATGATTAACAGTATTGAGGCGACTATGATCAATTTAAAAGCAAAGAAGAATTTAGATATACTCTTTCAAGATATCCCTAAAGAAAAAATTGAACGATGGGATCAAATGACTCGCTCTCGCGAGGGAGATCACAAGGTCAATGAAAGTGTGGAAATTTTTGCCAAATTAACTCAGCAACAAGCACAGGAACTACAAGCAGAAAGCCTTGAAATTACGCAAGCTTTTGCCAAGAAAATCGGTCAACCGATAGAGAGTAAAGAGGTCCAAGAATTAACAGAAAAACACTATCAAAGTACCAGTCGAATGTTAAGCCTACTAATAGAAGATTTTGCTGGTATTAGTTTTGATGGCTATATACAAATGGCCAACTGTGTCGACATGTCAGAAAAGAAAGAACTTTGCGAGCATTATGGCGAAGGTTATGCTGAGCATGCCCGTGCTGCCATGATTTATTACGCTGAACAAAATTTAAAAAAATAAGGGATACTTGTTAGGGGCGAGTAATATATTGAAAAATACAAGTAGGATTTTATTTTGAAATGAGCAAAAAAAATGGTAAACCCGAAGGTTTACCATTTTTATCATCTTATCTTAGCCTGATGAACAGGCTAAGATGCATCTAAAATTAGATAGCAACGATGTTGTCAGCTTGAGGACCTTTCTGGCCATCGCTAACTGTGAATTCTACTTTT